>NZ_JAELTL010000002.1:0-168646 GCF_016428815.1 Serratia sp. ASV30
CCTGCGTTGGCAGTTCTTTCTACGCAGTCAACTGCGCTGGCATAACGGCGAGGCCTTGACCGGCCAACAGCTATTGCAAACCCTCAACGCCCTGCAACACCATCCGCGAAGTCAGCCATTATTGAGCAGCGTGGCAACAATCAGCCTGCCACATGCACTATGCATCCAGTTCGAGCTGCAAATGCCCGATTATTGGCTGGCGCACCGGCTGGCAGAACTGCCCTGCCTGATGACACATCCAGAGTTACCGACCCTCGGTGCAGGTCCCTTTAAGCTGGCACTAAACGAGCCGCATATGGTGCGGCTGGAACAACATCCTTACTACCATCTGCAACATCCCTATTTGGAAAGCATCGAATACTGGATCACGCCAGAGTTACCAACCCACAGTACCGATACCAGTTGCCTGCACCCGGTACGCATCACTATCGGCCAACAGGAAGAACTGGCACTGGCACGGCCGGTACAACGCAGTATGAGCCAAGGGTGGTGCTACCTGGCGATTAACCAGCGCCGTGGCGTACTGAGTGAAGCCCAAGGGCAAAAGCTGCTGATGCTGATCCAGCGATCCGGCCTGCTGGCCAGCTTGCCCATCCAGCAGGGCGTGATTATACCAAGTCATGAAATGCTGCCGGGCTGGGCGATCCCTGAGCATGACGTCCTGCAGGACGTTGAACTGCCACCTCAGTTGACGCTGTTGTACCATCCACCGATCGAACTAGAGAGCGTAACTCAGGCTTTGCAACAATTGCTGGCGGACCATGGCTGCCAATTAGAGATCCGCTATTATTCCGGCAAACGTTGGCAAAGTACCGAGCAGATAGCCCAAGCCGATCTGTTGCTGGCCGATAACCTGATTGGTGAAGCTCCGGAAGCGACGTTGGAAAGCTGGCTACGTCGCGATTTGCTGTGGCAAGGAATTTTGCGAGAAGAGGATTGGCAGCACCAACAGCGGACCCTGCAACAGATCCAGCAATGCCCAGCACCGCAGCAGCGCTTCAGCCAGCTAAAAGCGTATTATCAACAGTTGATGGGAGCCGCAATCCTCACTCCCCTATTCAACTATCAGTATCAGGTCAGTGCCCCTCCCCGCATACATGGTGTGATGCTCACCGCCTACGGCTGGTTTGATTTTTGCCAGGCTTGGCTGCCACCGCCGCTGGATGATTAGGTTACCCTACGCTGTGGCGAACATTTCTGATAGCATCCCCGCATGTGTGTTATGAAGCCCAATAGCGCCAGGCTATGGCCAGTCAAGCTGTAGCCTGGCAGCAAAGGGCATAAACCGGCCGCCCGAATGTGCATCGGGAATGGCCCTAGCCAGAAGGTAGATTTATGAAACGCGCAGTCGTCGTTTTTAGCGGTGGACAAGACTCCACGACCTGCTTGATCCAGGCATTGCAACAGTATGATGAAGTTCACTGCATCACGTTCGATTACGGCCAGCGTCATCGCGCCGAAATCGAGGTGGCCCAGGCCTTATGCCAAACTCTGGGAGCCAAGGCGCACAAGGTTTTGGACGTTGGGTTGCTCAATGAGCTGGCCATCAGCAGTTTGACTCGCGATAACATCCCGGTTCCCACCTACGACAGCTCACAGACCGATGCCTTGCCAAGCACTTTTGTGCCGGGGCGCAACATCCTGTTCCTCACCCTGGCGGCAATTTATGCTTACCAGGTGGAAGCCGAAGCCGTGATCACCGGGGTATGCGAGACCGATTTCTCGGGCTATCCGGATTGCCGCGACGAGTTTGTCAAGGCCTTGAATCAGGCCATTGTACTGGGGATTGCCCGTGATATTCGCTTTGAAACCCCGCTGATGTGGCTCAACAAGGCTGAAACCTGGGCGCTGGCGGATTATTACCAGCAGTTGGAACGCATCCGCCATGAGACGCTCACCTGTTATAACGGCGTTCAAGGCGACGGCTGCGGTGAATGTGCGGCCTGCCACCTGCGCGCCAACGGATTGCAGCAGTATCAGCAGGACAAGGTCGGCGTGATGGCCAGCCTGAAGCGGAAAACCGGGTTGGTTTAAGCCACTTCATGGGCGGCGGCAATGCCGCTCAATAAGTCAGATTAAGCCATCGTTGGGTCCCCTCACCCCAACCCTCTCCCACAGGGAGAGGGAGCTGGTACACCGTTGTCATTCAGGCAAGAGCCACCCCTTCCATGAGTTGATACGGTGTTGTCATCCAGGAAAGAGTCACCCCTTCCATGAGTTGATACGGTGTTGCCATCTAGGCAAGAGTCCCCCCTTCCATGAGTTGATACGGTGTTGCCATCCAGGAAAGAGTCATCCCTTCCATGAGTTGATATGGTGTTGTCATCCAGGAAAGAGTCCCCCCTTCCATGAGTTGATACCGTGTTGCCATCCAAGCAAGAGTCATCCCTTCCATGAGTTGATACGGTGTTGCCATCAGGTACTGAGATACTCCTGTAGCACCGCCCCTTTCATTTACCGATGGTCAGGTTGTGAGAGAAATAACCACTGGCACGTTCGGTCCCCTCTCCTTGTGGGAGAGGGCTAGGGTGAGGGGGCATGACGAGCACGATGCTTCATCAGCCCTCAGCATCTTTCTGCTGTAGTGCCACCAGGTGTTCACGCAATGCGCCTTCAATCGGCAGTGCCCGCTGGGTTTTCAAATCAATACAGACAAAGGTCAGCGTCGCGTCGGCGACCACGGTCCCCTCAGGCTCCAGCAATACCTGCTGGCTCAGCACGCCGCTCTTGCCATTGAGTTGCAGCATCTGGCTATCGATGCGCAGCTTATCCCCCAATACGGCGGGCTTACGATAATTGATATTGATGTTCACCACGATAAACGCGATGTTGTTTTGCGTCATCCAGTGGAAAGCATCCAGATCCTCCAGCCACTCCCAGCGCGCTTCTTCCAGGAATTCCAGATACCGGGCATTATTAACGTGTTGATAGACATCAAGATGATAGCCACGAACTTTGATATAAGTCTGCATAGTGAAACAACCGCTCCTGCTCTGGTGATAGCGAGTTAATACCGGCATACCCGTTCAGTGATATCCCTCCTTGCAGGCCGCATGCTTGTACCGCAGGGCTTGGGCAAAGAGTTTGCGATGGATGACTGGTATGACCTGTAAAATGTAGCAGAGCAGCGCGGCTGCGAGGCCACTTTGCCACGCAGCCGCGAGCGGGATCACATTTTCAGTCGATCACGATTTCTTTCCACCAAGGAGGGACCGATCCCCGGCACCTCTTGTAGCTGGTCTATTTCACTAAACGGCCCGTTCTGTTCGCGGTAGCGCACTATGGCCTCCGCCTTTTTCAGCCCTACGCCGTTCAACATGCTGGCTAACGCCTCTGCATCTGCCTGGTTAATGCTGACCTTGGCTTCCCCCTCGCTTTGCGCTTCAAGGCTGACCTTAGGCGATACCGCAGCGGCCTGTGGTTGCCCCAGAGAGGGTTTCTCTGTGGCAATGGCTGAGTTCCCTATCAGGCCAAACAGCGCCGCCGCCAGGAGTAGCTGGCGGATAACGGTAAAACGGGTAATGGCTTTATTTTCGCTAAGTTGCATGCTGTATCCTCCTTGTGTTTGACAGCAAGGTTACCTTGCCGCAGCGGCGGAAGATCGGCAATTGGCAGAGTTTAAATGTGGAAAAGGCCGCGAAAGCGGCCTTTGAGTCTTTCAAGCTGTTGCAAAAAAATGCGGTGCGAATCCCCGTCGTCTTCCAAGCTGCAGCGTTGTTACCTGCACTTGCTCACCCCAGTCACTGACGAAAAGTAAGTTTCTGGGGATAAACAAGCTTGTCGCCTAGCTGCAACTTGAAATCCATAGGGGACAAGTTACGGCTGTTGTTGCTCAGCGGCACCCATTTTGATCTTGGCTTCTTTGCGCAGATTAGTCAGCAAGGCATCGAAGGTCACGCTAGCGCTTCCTTTCTCCATGTTGCTGACGAAGGTTTTCATTTCGTCTGCTGGCAACGTACCTGGCTTAACGCTATCCAGGGCGATCAACACCACGTTCCCTTGAGCATCCTGTGACATACCGTAAACCACTTTACCGGCTTCCGGATGCGGCAGTGCGAATACGGCTTCCACCAGTTGGCTGTCTTCCGGGGCGCGTGCCATTTTCTGTACGCTGCCGAAGCTCAGACCTGCGGCTTTCATCGCCTCATCGCCTTTGCCCTGCTTCAACTCAACCAGCAGTTTTTCACCCTGCAGTTTGGCTTCTTGCAGTGCCTTGTTGTGTTTGACCATCGCGGTTACGCGATCTTTCACCTTGTCGAAAGGTTCAATCCCTTCCGGCTGATGGGCCACAACGCGGATCACGAACGCGCGGTCACCGTCAACGGTGATGACGTCAGAGTTGCTGCCTGGTGCGCCGTTCTCGCCAATCAGCGAACCATCGAAGATGGCCTGCACAACCGGCTTGAAGTTCAACGCAGCAGGAACAGAGTCACGGGTAAACCATTCGGTGTTAGCCGCCTTGATACCCGCAGCTTCTTCCGCTGAGGCCAGAGACTCGTTATCGCTGGTCGCCGCTTCGCTGACTTTCTGCTGCAGCGCATAGTAGGCATCTACCGCTTTTTCCTGCTTGATCTGCTTGGCGATAGCATCATGCACTTCGCTCAATGGCTTCACCAGCGCAGGCTTGATATCGTCCAGGCGCACGATCAGGTAACCCACTGAAGACTTCACTACGCCAGAAAGTTGGCCTTTCTCGGTCAGGTTAGCCTGTTTCAGTTCGTCTGCCGTGGTATCTGGCTCCATCCAGTCCATTTCGCCACCGGTACGGCGCGAGATGATGTCGGTAGATTTCTCTTTCGCCAACGCAGCGAAATCACCACCGTTTTTCAGCTCTTCCAATACTGCCTTGGCATCCGCTTCGGTTTTCAGCTGGATCACGCTGAATTTTTTGCGTTCCGGCTGGCCAAAGCTGCTTTGATGCCCATCGTAATAGGCGCTGATATCCGCTTCGGTAACGGTCACTTTATCCTGCAATGCCGCGGCATCCAGCGGGATAAAGCTCACTTTCACCTTCTCGGGTGCGATGAAGCTGTTTTTGTTCTGCTCGAAGAAGGCCTTCAGCTCTTCGTCGGTGACGGTTTGCTTGGCCATCATGGCATTGAGATCGATCGTCGCCAGGCGCACATCGCGCTCTTGCAGAACCAGGGCAACCATAGACTCTGCTTCGCTTGGTGGGACGATGTCGGAGCCGCCGAAGCCCTGGATCATCTGCTGGTTGATTAACCGCTGGCGCGTGTATTGCGCATATTGATCTGCGCTAAAGCCCGAACGGGTAATCAGGTCGAGATATTTGGCGTTGTCGAACTTACCGTCCGTCTGGAAATAGGCTTCTTGACGGATAGCCTCTTTCACCTGATCGTCACTGGCGCTCAGGCCCAGCGTCTTCGCGTACTGGTCCAGCAGCGACTTGTCGATCAGTTGAGACAGCACCTGCTGGCGCATCTGCTGCATGTAACCTTCGTTGCCAGCCATGGCAGAGAAACGGTCACCCAGTTCCTGCTGCATACGGCTACGTTCACTCTGGAAAGCCTGTTCCAGCTGGGCGCGTTCGATCACCTGGCCATTTACTTTCGCAGCGTAATCGCCGGCACTTCCCTGATAGCTGACTACTCCAGTCAAAAGAAATGACAAGATAATCAGCCCCAGGATGATTTTTAGCACGACGTGGTTAGCAGCCGCGCGTAAATTGTCCATCATAGTGTGACAACACTCCGCTGTGATGTGGATTAACAACCCTTGTGCAGGCGCGTTCCCTGCGACAAAAATAAAAAAAGCGCATCAACCTGATGCGCCTTATATCTTACCTTACCAATACCGCTGCGTCAGGTGATTGTTTACCGGCGACGCGATGCGATGAAACGCCGTAATCAGTTTACTGCGTCTTTCAGGGCTTTCCCTGCACGGAAAGCCGGAACTTTGGCTGCCGCGATTTTGATCTCTTTACCCGTTTGCGGGTTACGGCCGGTACGAGCTGAACGCTCACGCACGGTGAAAGAACCGAAACCAACCAGAGCCACGTCATCCCCTTCTTTCAAGGAATCGGTAACGGAAGCAATAATTGCGTCCAAAGCACGCCCTGCTGCCGCTTTAGAAATATCAGCACCCGCGGCAATTTTGTCGATCAGTTGTGACTTATTCACTCTATCATCCCCTCTAGAATTCAAAACGTCGCACCGAAAAAATCCCTACGGTTACGACAGCGCTGCTGTTATATCAATCCCGTCGTGCCTTGGCAAGCCACCAAACGGCGACGAAACGCGAGCCGACAGGGATCTAACTTAGCGGCACAAAAAAATACTGGCAAGTCCGAATTGGCTTGCCAGCATGAGTTTTATCAATGGTTTTTGCTATACGTCACTATTTTACCGCTACCGGCTGTGCGCCGAAGGCCGGATTGACCAGTGCGATGTTCAAAACTTCATCGATTCGCTGTACCGGGTGGATCTCCAGATCGGCAATGACGTTGTCCGGGATCTCTTCCAAATCGCGCTTGTTCTCGTAAGGGATCAGCACGGTTTTGATACCGCCACGGTGTGCCGCCAGCAGCTTCTCTTTCAGGCCACCAATCGGCAACACATGACCACGCAAGGTGATCTCACCGGTCATTGCCACATCGGCACGCACCGGGTTGCCTGTCAGGCAGGAAACCAGCGCGGTACACATGGCAATACCGGCGCTTGGGCCGTCTTTCGGCGTCGCCCCTTCCGGCACGTGGACGTGGATATCACGTTTTTCATAGAAGTCGGCGTTGATGCCCAACTTCTCTGCACGTGCACGTACCACGGTCAATGCAGCCTGGATAGACTCCTGCATCACTTCACCCAAAGAACCGGTGTAGGTCAGCTTGCCTTTGCCCGGTACGCAGGCGGTTTCAATGGTCAGCAGATCGCCGCCCACTTCCGTCCACGCCAGCCCGGTTACCTGGCCTACGCGGTTTTCGGTGTCCGCACGGCCGTAGTCAACACGCTGAACGCCCAGATAGTCCTTGAGGTTTTCGCCGTTGATCTCGATGTGCTTGAGCTTCTTGTCCATCAGCAGCGACTTGACCGCTTTACGGCACAGCTTGGAAATTTCACGCTCCAGGCTACGCACCCCGGCTTCACGGGTGTAATAACGGATAATGCCGATAATGGCACTGTCATCCACTGTCAACTCACCTTTCTTCAACGCGTTGCGTTCAAGCTGCTTTGGCAACAGGTGCTGTTTGGCAATGTTCAGCTTTTCGTCTTCGGTATAGCCGGAAAGACGGATCACTTCCATACGGTCCAGCAACGGTGCCGGAATGTTCATCGAGTTCGAGGTCGCCACGAACATCACGTCGGACAGATCGTAATCCACTTCCAGATAGTGATCGTTAAACGCCACGTTCTGTTCCGGATCCAACACTTCCAGCAGGGCTGAAGCCGGATCGCCACGCATGTCGGATGACATCTTGTCGATCTCATCGAGCAGGAACAGCGGGTTTTTCACCCCAACCTTGGCCATTTTCTGGATCAGTTTACCCGGCATGGAGCCGATGTAAGTCCGGCGGTGACCGCGAATCTCCGCTTCGTCACGTACGCCGCCCAGCGCCATACGGACATATTGGCGGCCGGTCGCACGAGCGATCGACTGCCCCAGCGAGGTTTTACCTACGCCAGGAGGCCCTACCAGGCACAGGATTGGGCCCTTGATTTTGCTGACGCGGCTCTGCACTGCAAGATACTCAAGGATGCGGTCTTTGACGCGTTCCAGGCCGTAGTGATCGGTATCGAGCACTTCCTGCGCCTTGAGCAGGTCTTTTTTCACCTTGCTGCGCGCATTCCACGGCACCTGGATCATCCAGTCGATATAGCCACGCACTACGGTCGCTTCCGCAGACATCGGCGACATCATTTTCAGCTTTTGCAGTTCCGCTTCGGTTTTCTCACGCGCTTCTTTCGGCATTTTGGCCGCTTCGATCTTGCGCTTCAACGCCTCGTGTTCATCCGGCGTGTCGTCCATCTCGCCCAGTTCTTTCTGAATCGCCTTCATCTGCTCATTCAGATAGTACTCGCGCTGGCTCTTTTCCATCTGTTTCTTGACGCGGTTACGGATGCGCTTCTCAACCTGCAGCAGGTCGATCTCCGACTCCATCATCGCCATCAGGTACTCAAGACGCTCGGTGATATCGAACATCTCCAGCACCGACTGCTTGTCGCTGAGTTTCAGCGGCATATGCGCGGCGATGGTATCCGCCAGGCGTGCAGCGTCGTCGATGCTGTTCAATGAAGTCAGCACCTCCGGTGGAATTTTTTTGTTCAGTTTGATGTAACCTTCAAACTGATTGATCGCCGTGCGCACCAGGACTTCCTGCTCACGCTCGTCGATAGCCGGTGATTCAAGATATTCAGCCTGGGCAGCGAAGTGTTCACCGCTGTCGGAAAGCGTGGTAATACGCGCACGCTGTAAACCTTCGACCAGCACCTTGACCGTGCCGTCCGGCAGTTTCAGCATCTGTAAAATCGATGCAACGGTACCTACCGAGAACAGATCGTTAATGCCAGGTTCATCCGTCGAGGCCTCTTTCTGCGCCACCAGCATGATCTTTTTATCGTGATCCATTGCGGCTTCGAGGCACCGAATCGATTTTTCCCGGCCAACAAACAACGGGATCACCATGTGCGGATAAACCACCACGTCGCGCAATGGCAACACGGGGATTTCAATGCGTTCGGAACGCTCAGGGTTCATAGAGCTCTCTCTTAGTTTAATTTCCGCCAGGATTAGGGGGATCTCATGAGACGCAAGCATCAAACGTTTCACAAAATCTGGATTATGAGTATATGGGGATGAATCTCTGACATTCAACGGTAACAATGTCGAGAAAAAGAAAAGGGGGATAAAATCCCCCTTTTACGATTAACTTTCTGGTTTGACTGGCTAATTATTCGCCAGAAGCCTGCGCTTCCGGTTTGCCGTAAATCAATAACGGCTTGGATTGGCCAGCGATCACCGATTCGTCGATCACCACTTTATCTACGCTTTCAAGCGACGGCAGATCGTACATGGTGTCCAGCAGCGCGCCTTCTACAATCGAACGCAGGCCACGGGCACCGGTCTTACGCGTCATGGCCTTCTTGGCGATGGCGTTCAGCGCTTCCTCACGGAATTCCAGATCTACCCCTTCCAGATTGAACAACGCCTGATACTGCTTGGTCAGGGCGTTTTTCGGCTCTTTCAGGATCTGGATCAGTGCTTCTTCACTCAGTTCGCTGAGGGTGGCAACCACCGGCAGACGACCGATGAACTCCGGGATCAGACCAAATTTGATCAAGTCTTCCGGCTCTGCCTGCAACAGCAGTTCGCCTTCGGTGGCTTTTTCAGATTCACCCTTCACCGTGGCACCAAAACCGATACCGGAACCGGTGTTAACGCGCTGGCCAATCACCTTATCCAGGCCGGCAAACGCACCGCCACAGATAAACAGGATCTTGGAGGTGTCCACCTGCAGGAATTCCTGCTGCGGATGTTTACGCCCACCCTGTGGTGGAACCGCCGCAATCGTGCCTTCGATCAGCTTCAGCAACGCCTGCTGCACGCCTTCGCCCGAAACGTCACGGGTGATGGACGGGTTGTCTGACTTACGTGAAATTTTATCAATTTCATCGATATAGACGATGCCACGCTGGGCTTTTTGCACGTCGTAGTCGCATTTCTGCAACAGTTTCTGGATGATGTTTTCCACGTCCTCACCCACGTAACCGGCTTCGGTCAACGTTGTGGCATCGGCCATGGTGAAAGGCACATCCAGGAAACGTGCCAGCGTTTCTGCCAGCAAGGTCTTGCCGCTACCGGTTGGGCCGATCAGCAAAATATTGCTTTTACCCAGTTCGATGCCATTGCTGGTATCGCCATTACGCAGGCGTTTGTAGTGGTTATAGACCGCCACCGCCAGCACTTTTTTCGCCTGTTCCTGACCGATAACATAATCGTCCAGGTGGTGACGAATTTCGTGCGGTGTCGGCAATGAATTACGCTCGCGATGCGGCGCAACTTCTTTAATCTCTTCGCGAATAATGT
The DNA here is from genome assembly GCF_016428815.1 of Serratia sp. ASV30. Lineage (NCBI taxonomy): Bacteria > Pseudomonadati > Pseudomonadota > Gammaproteobacteria > Enterobacterales > Yersiniaceae > Serratia > Serratia sp. ASV30. The sequence goes on from NZ_JAELTL010000002.1 coordinate 10,042, forward strand.
CGTTACACAGATCAACACATTCATCGCAGATATACACTGACGGACCGGCAATCAGCTTACGCACTTCATGCTGGCTTTTGCCGCAGAAAGAGCAGTACAGCAGCTTTCCTGAACCGTCTTTGCGCTTATCTGTCATGAGTCAAACCTCTTCTTTTGTCTTTGTCCCGCACCATTACGCGGCGACAATGCGCCCAAACTTTATACCGGGAACGCCGATAACGCTGTTTAAAGCGAGCCAGGCCCGCTCTGAATACTATAGCCTATCGGCCCGCAAGCCGCGCGCTACCCATAACCTTTCAGGCAACAGGTATGCACTACAGCTTGCGACCCTTCGGGTATAGTTTTAGCTGCGGTGCGTCAGAATGCTGTCGACCAGACCGTATTCTACCGATTCTTCCGCCGTCATGAAGCGGTCACGTTCGGTATCACGTTCGATCTGTTCCAGCGATTGGCCGGTATGTTGTGCCATCAACTCATTCATGCGAGCCTTCACCTTCAGGATCTCACGCGCATGGATTTCAATATCCGTTGCCTGGCCCTGGTAGCCGCCCAGCGGCTGGTGGATCATCACTCTGGAGTTTGGCAGGCAGAAACGCTTGCCCTTGGTGCCTGCCGTCAGCAGGAACGACCCCATGGAACACGCCTGCCCCATACAGATGGTGCTGACGTCCGGCTTGATAAACTGCATGGTGTCATAGATTGACATACCAGCCGTGATCACGCCACCCGGCGAGTTGATATACAGGAAAATGTCTTTTTCTGGGCTTTCTGCCTCGAGGAACAACATCTGTGCCACGATCAGATTAGCCATATGATCTTCAACCTGGCCGGTCAGGAAGATAATGCGCTCTTTCAGCAGGCGGGAATAAATATCGTAAGAACGCTCCCCGCGCGAAGTCTGCTCTACCACCATCGGCACCAGTGCCATGTTAGGTGCAAATTGGTCTCGTTCGCCACTGTATGACATTACCGTCTCCTAATAGAAATTGCCTTGGCGCCATTGTCTGTCGATTCTACTTGAGAACGGCCATCATGACTACGTTCAAGCCATCGACAGGCTCCACACTGATTTGACGGCGCTATCATTCCGCCAGGCGGATAAAGCGGCCCATACTGTTGTAGGAATTGGGGGGTCACAGAGCGCATTTCAAGCCCGGTGAACAATTTCACCAACATCCCTGTGTGGCAGGCAAGGTCACAACCACTGGCCTTCCGCCGCCGCCATTCGTCCTCGACCCAATAAATATAGTGCATATTGCCACAGTTAAGCCGAGATTAATCAGTCACGTGGCAAAAGAAAAGCCCGTAACCAAAGTTACGGGCCTTGTAAGGAACTCCCAGCTACGGCAGTGGACCTGCCATCAGGTCGCTCCTGGCATCAACCAGCATTACGCTTGTTGAGTCTGGTTCATCAGCTCGCTGAAGGTAGTGGCTTTTTCAGTCACTTTCGCTTTAGCCAGCAGGGCTTCTACCGCTTGTTCTTCCAGAGCAACATTACGCATGTTGTTCATCAGCTCTTTGTTTTTGCTGTAGAACTCAACAACTTCGCTCGGATCTTCGTAGGCGGAAGCCATTTCTTCGATCAGGGTCTTAACGCGATCTTCATCGGCTTTCAGATCGTTGGTGCTGATCACTTCGCCCAACAGCAGACCGACCACAACGCGACGTTTGGCTTGCTCTTCGAACAGTTCGCGTGGCAGTTCCAACGCTTGCTTCTCGTTGCCACCAAAACGCTGTGCAGCCTGACGACGCAGAACGTCGACTTCGCCGTCGATCAGTGCCGCTGGCACGTCGATTTCGTTAGCGTTGACCAGACCGTCGATAGCCTGAGTCTTGATGCGGTTACGCACGGCGCCTTTCAGTTCGCGCTCCATGTTTTTACGCACTTCGGTACGCAGACCGGCGAGAGAACCATCAGCCACGCCGAAACGCTTGATGAACTCTTCGGTCAGTTCTGGCAGCTCGCGCTGTTCAACTTTCTTCAGCACGATAGCGAACTTGGCCGCTTTCCCTTTCAGGTTTTCTGCGTGGTAATCTTCTGGGAAGTTGACGTCGATGGTGAACTCTTCACCGGCTTTATGACCCACCAGACCTTCTTCGAAGCCTGGGATCATGCGGCCCTGGCCCATAGCCAGAACGAAATCAGCGGCTTTACCGCCTTCAAACTCTTCACCGTCGATAGAGCCGGTGAAGTCAACGGTCACGCGGTCTTCAGCAGTGGCTGCGCCGTCGGTGTCTTTCCAGGTCGCCTGCTGCTTACGCAGGGTTTCCAGCATGGTATCCACATCGGCGTCGTTAACTTCAACCACAGGTTTTTCAACCTCGATGCTTTCCAGGCCTTTCAGCTCAACTTCTGGATAGACTTCGAATTCCACGGTGAAAGCGAAATCTTCGCCTTCTTTATACTCGCCCGGTACGTAGTTTGGTGCACCGGCCGGGTTGATTTTCTCTTTGATGATCGCGTCAACAAAGTTGCGCTGCATCAAATCGCCCAGCACGTCCTGACGGACAGAGGCGCCATAACGCTGTTCGACGATGTTCATCGGCACTTTGCCTTTACGGAAACCGTCGATACGTACGCTTTTAGCTGCGTTGATCAGCTCTTTCTTTACTGCCTGATTGATAACATCAGCGGGTACAGTAATAGAGAGACGGCGCCCAAGGCCTTGAGTGGTTTCTACTGAAACTTGCATCTTGTTACCTCAAAAAAATCACAGTGCTCGGTCAACTCCGTTCCAAGAACCAGGACGGCTACATTAAAAACCGAGTTCCCTGATGTCGAGAGCGTTCCGAAACCATTCCGGAAAAAATAGACGCGACATTATAGCGGCGCAAGCGTAGCTAGTCGAGGATGGCAAGGCAGCACTGGCGCGTTAAAAATCACACTTTTGCCGATTTTTCGCCCAAATACCTTGATGCCATGGCCATCAGAGCTGCAAACACCTTCGGCTTTGTCGTCGTCAAAAACAGCAACGGCCCGCAGGCCGTTGCAAAATTCGTCAGTAGTAATACCTTAAATACGGGTAAAAGTTCCACTGATACCGTAAATTTTAGGTATTAAGCTAATGTGCCCGCCCCACGGCAAGGTGGCGAAGCCGGCACCGTATCCTGCAGTCCTTCCCACTCTTTCAGGGTATAGGTATGCAGTGCCAGCGCGTGTACGCCGTTTTCCAGTTCTTCCGCCAACACGCCATAAATGGAGCGATGCCGGGTCAGGAACCGTTCGCCGACAAAGCGGTCGCTCACCAACACCACCTTGAAATGACTTTCGGATCCAGCAGGAACGTTATGCCGATAGCTCTCATCAGTCACTTCCAGATACGCGGGTTCAAACGCCGCCCTTAACTTTGCTTCTATTTGCTCGCGGATCATAGGATCTCCTTACAACACCGGCAGGCTACCAGGTTCTACTTTAATATTAGTCGGTTTTGCCCCCGCCAGAACATGGCTATCGTAAATCCCACGACACAATGCCGAAAAATTCATCAATAAAAGTGGCTCAGTTGAGGTTTATCCGATTGAGCCACTCGAAAAAGCCTGTTTTTATCCTGGTTGAGGAAAAATTTACGCTACGGCCACCTTCAACACTTCCACCCGTTGTTGGCAATGCTATGATGGCGGCAATTTATCGTTGACTCTAGCGCTTTGATTATCAAGCACCCACAACCCTGCCCGCGGGCTTGAACAGCACCGGGTATAAAACCACGATTGATGAGACAGTCATAATGTTAAAAAAACTTTGTCTTCCTCTGCTGGCTGCACTGCTGTTAGCTGGCTGTGCGACCAGCACCAATACGCTGAACGTAACCCCGAAGATCGTGTTGCCACAGCAGGACCCAACCCTGCAAGGGATCACTATCAGCATTAACGGTGCAGACCAACGCCCCGATCAGGCGCTAGCCAAAGTGAACCGTGACGGCCAACTGATCACCCTGACCCCATCGCGCGATCTGCGCTTCCTGCTACAAGAAGTGCTGGAAAAGCAAATGGGCGCGCGTGGTTATATGATTGGGCCATCAGGTGCGGTTGATTTGCAGATCGTAGTGAATACGCTGTTTGCCGACGTTTCCCAAGGCAACCTGCGCTACAACATCACCACCAAAGCGGATATTTCAATCATCGCGCAGGCCAAAAACGGCAACAAGCAGGTGAAGAACTACCGTTCTACCTATAACGTGCAGGGTGCCTTCACCGCCAGCAATGAAAAAATCACCGATGCGGTCAACACCGTGCTGGGTGACGTCATCGCCGATATGGCTCAAGACACCAGCGTCAACGACTTTATCAAGCAAAACGCACGTTAATCAGGCAATGCCTCGCGCTGCTCGGTTTACAGGGCAGCGCAGATCGGGATCTCATGTCGAAACAGTATCTGAATATTTTTACCCAGCGTAATTCCGTCATCCTGTTGGTGTTGGGCTTTGCCTCGGGGCTGCCGTTGGCATTAACCTCCGGCACACTGCAAGCCTGGATGACCGTCGAAGGCCTCGATCTGAAAACCATTGGTATCTTCTCTCTGGTGGGTCAGGCCTACGTGTTCAAGTTCCTCTGGTCTCCGTTTATGGATCGCTACACTCCCCCGTTCCTTGGGCGGCGACGTGGCTGGTTGTTGATCAGCCAGTTGCTGCTGGTAGTGGCCATCGTGGCGATGGGGTTTATGAATCCGTCACAGCATCTGTGGTGGCTGGCCACGCTGGCGGTGGTGGTGGCATTCTGTTCTGCCTCACAGGATATTGTTTTTGACGCCTACAAAACCGATCTGCTGGCGGCCGAAGAACGCGGGGCCGGGGCCGCAGTGTCGGTACTGGGTTATCGCCTGGCAATGCTGGTCTCCGGCGGGCTGGCCCTGTGGCTGGCCGATCGCTATTTCGGTTGGCAGGCGACTTACTGGCTAATGGCCGGGCTGATGCTAATTGGCGTAGCCGCTACGCTGATGGCACCGGAACCGGACGACAGCATTCCTGCGCCGCGCACCCTCGAGATGGCGGTAGTCGCTCCACTGCGTGACTTCTTCGCCCGTAACAATGCCTGGCTGATCCTGTTGCTGATCGTGATGTATAAGATGGGTGACGCTTTTGCCGGGAGTTTAAGCACCACCTTTCTGATCCGCGGCGTCGGCTTCGATGCCGGCGAGGTCGGCCTGGTGAATAAAACCCTCGGTCTGTTTGCCACCATCGTCGGGGCCCTGTTCGGCGGCGTCTTGATGCAGCGTCTCAGCCTGTTCCGGGCGCTGATGCTGTTCGGCATTTTGCAGGCGGTATCCAACATCGGTTACTGGCTGTTGGCAATCACCGCTAAAAACATCCTGACGATGGGCAGCGCCATTTTCCTGGAAAACCTGTGTGGCGGCATGGGCACCGCAGCCTTTGTCGCCCTGCTGATGACCCTGTGCAACAAATCCTTCTCCGCCACCCAGTTTGCCCTGCTCTCGGCGCTCTCCGCCGTTGGCCGTGTTTACGTCGGGCCAATTGCCGGTTGGTTCGTGACCGCTCATGGCTGGCCACTGTTTTACCTGTTCTCCATCGCGGCGGCGGTTCCAGGCCTGCTGCTGCTGTTAATCTGCCGCCAGACGTTGGAGTACACGCAACGCACCGACAACTTTATGCCACGCACTGAGTTTCGTGCCGCCTATCGCTGGGCACTACGCCTGCTGGGCGCCGGTTGCTCGCTGCTAGGCGTATGGTTGCTGCTGCTGATCGCCAACGCGCTGGATTGGACCGATTGGCCCAACCTCGCCGTGCAGCTGCTGCAAACCGGTGCCATGCTGAGCCTGGTGGGGATTATCATGGGTAGCCTGTTGGACTACCTGGCGTTGCGCCGAACGCAATTAGCGTGATTTTTTTGTTGGCCGATAAAATTCGGCCAACAAAAAAGCATCAGAAAAACGAATTTATTTCGTTAAAAATTTAATATTTTTACCAAAGCTATTTTTTTACCCGAGTAAAACGCTCGGAAATAGATTTTAATTCACCTCAACAAAACAAAAATTTTACATTAAATAAACCTTTTTGCGCCTATTCAAACATCGCCACCGCTGACGCGATATCCTGACATACCCTTGGTTTTCCATGACATAGCATCCCCCCGGAACGATTCAGCTCGCCAACACATTGTTGCCATTAGTAAATTGTCACCTAACGTTACATGTGTGACCCCCTTAACAGAAAGTGTCAACAAGCCGCTGACACTCTCTTAAGTATGTTTACAGTACTGCAACCTTCCCGTAAAATGCCCGCACACATGAAACGACAATATAGAGCCTTGGTAATTGGGGTCGTTAGATGAGACTTAAGAAATACAATAAAAGTATTGGGATGTTATCCTTAATTGTCGCCACCGTTATGCTAAGCGGTTGCGATATGGTGTTGATGGATCCCAAAGGAGCAATAGGTGTTGAGCAACGGAGACTGATCCTCACGGCAATCGGCTTGATGCTGATCGTTGTGGTGCCAGTGATCTTCATGGCATTTGCCTTTGCCTGGAAGTATCGTGCTTCCAACAAGAGCGCCAAGTACAGTCCGAATTGGTCACACTCCAACAAGATTGAAGCGGTCGTCTGGACCATTCCAATCATTATCATCGCCATCCTTGGCACCATAACCTGGAAAACAACCCACGCGCTGGATCCATTCAAGCCGATTGTCGCCGACAAAAAGCCAATGACCATCGAAGTGGTGTCGTTAGACTGGAAATGGCTGTTCATCTACCCAGAGCAGGGTATCGCGACCGTTAATGAGTTGGCTTTCCCGAAAGATGTTCCAGTCGAATTCAAAGTCACCTCTAACTCGGTAATGAACTCGTTCTTTATTCCTCAGTTAGGTGGGCAGATTTATGCGATGGCCGGGATGCAGACCAAACTGCACCTGATCGGCAACGAAGCGGGCAAATACGATGGTATTTCCAGCAGCTTCAGTGGCCGCGGGTTCTCCGGCATGAAATTCACCGCCATTGTCACCCCGACCGAAGGCGACTTCGATCAGTGGGTAGCCAAGGTGAAAGAATCGTCTAATACCCTTAACGCCACCAGCGATTTTAACAAACTGGCAGAGCCGAGTGAAAACAACCCGGTTGAGTACTTCTCCAGTGTCAAACCGAATTTGTTCAAAGAGACTATTGGCAAATTCATGGGTGATATGCACATGCACAAAGGCGCAGAAGCTTCTTCCGCGCACCAGGGCATGGACATGAGCCAGGGTATGGACATGAGTGAACATGCTCACGCCGGAGCCGAGGAATAATCTGATGTTGGGAAAATTAACACTTGATGCGGTTCCGTTGCATGAACCGATCATCATGGTCACCGTTGCTGCAATCATCGTTGGTGGGCTGGCCCTGCTGGCGCTGATCACGTATTTCGGCAAATGGAAGTGGCTGTGGAGCGAATGGCTGACCTCGGTCGACCATAAAAAAATCGGTATCATGTACATCATCGTGGCCATGGTCATGCTGCTGCGTGGTTTTGCTGATGCCATCATGATGCGTAGCCAGCAGGCGCTCGCGTCTGCCGGTGAGGCCGGATTCCTGCCGCCGCACCACTACGACCAGATCTTTACCGCGCACGGCGTCATCATGATCTTCTTCATGGCAATGCCTTTCGTGGTGGGTCTGATGAACGTGGTGGTTCCGTTGCAAATCGGTGCGCGCGACGTTGCCTTCCCGTTCCTGAACTCCCTGAGCTTCTGGTTCTTCGTGGTCGGCGTGGTCTTGATCAACATCTCGCTGGGTGTCGGTGAATTCGCACAGACCGGCTGGTTGGCCTATCCACCGTTGTCGGGTAAGGAATACAGCCCTGGCGTCGGGGTCGATTACTGGATCTGGAGTCTGCAGATTTCCGGTCTGGGTACCCTGTTGACCGGTGTGAACTTCTTCGCCACCATCCTGAAGATGCGTGCCCCTGGCATGCCGATGATGAAGATGCCGGTATTCACCTGGGCAGCACTGTGTACCAACGTGCTGATCATCGTCTCCTTCCCAATCCTGACCGTCACCGTCGCGTTGCTGACCCTGGATCGCTATCTGGGCACCCATTTCTTTACCAATGATATGGGCGGCAACATGATGATGTACATCAACCTGATTTGGGCCTGGGGTCACCCAGAGGTGTATATCCTGGTTCTGCCAGTGTTCGGTGTCTTCTCTGAAGTTACCGCCACCTTCTCGAAGAAACGTCTGTTCGGCTATACCTCACTGGTATGGGCAACCATCGCGATCACCGTCCTGTCGTTTATCGTTTGGCTGCACCACTTCTTTACCATGGGGTCAGGCGCCAACGTTAACGCCTTCTTCGGGATTGCCACGATGATCATTTCCATCCCGACCGGGGTGAAAATCTTCAACTGGCTGTTCACCATGTACCAAGGCCGTATTCAGCTTAACTCCGCGATGCTGTGGACCGTGGGCTTCATCATCACCTTCTCCATCGGTGGGATGACCGGCGTGCTGCTGGCGGTACCGGGTGCCAACTTCGTGCTGCACAACAGCCTGTTCCTGATTGCCCACTTCCATAACGTGATTATCGGTGGTGTGGTGTTCGGTTGCTTCGCTGGCCTGACCTACTGGTTCCCTAAATCCTTCGGCTTCCGTCTGAATGAGACCTGGGGTATCCGCGCATTCTGGTTCTGGATCATCGGTTTCTTCGTTGCCTTTATGCCGCTGTACGCACTGGGCTTCATGGGGATGACCCGCCGTATCAGCCAGAATATCAATCCTGAGTTCCACCCTCTGCTGCTGGTTGCGGCTGGCGGTGCAGCGCTGATTGCCTGCGGTATCCTGTGCCAAGTGATCCAGGTTTACGTCAGTATCCGTGACCGCGAGCAGAACCGCGATCTGACCGGTGACCCGTGGGGTGCACGTACGCTGGAGTGGTCAACATCTTCACCACCTCCGTTCTATAACTTCGCCGTAGTGCCAGAAATTCACGATCGTGATGCGTTCTGGGACATGAAAGAAAAAGGCGAAGCCTATAAGAAACCCGCGAAGTACGAGCCGATTCATATGCCGAAGAATACCGGCGCCGGTGTGATTATTGCTGGCTTCAGCCTGGTATTTGGTTTCGCGATGATCTGGGATATCTGGTGGATGGCGATTGCTGGCTTCGTCGGCATGATCGTGACCTGGATCGTCAAGAGCTTCGATGAAGATGTTGATTACTATGTGCCGGTTGATGAGATCGAGCGCATTGAGAACCAACACTATGAACAAATCAGCAAAGCAGGCGTGAAACATGTCAACTGATACTCTGACCAACCATAGCGCAGCCCATGCCGAGCATGGGCACCACGACGCAGGAGAAACCAAGGTCTTCGGATTCTGGATCTACCTGATGAGCGACTGTATTTTGTTTGCGAGCTTGTTCGCAACCTATGCAGTACTGGTGAACGGGACCGCGGGCGGTCCCACTGGGAAAGATATCTTCGACCTGAATTTTGTACTGGTTGAAACTTTCCTCCTGCTGTTCAGCTCCATCACCTACGGTATGGCGATGATCGGCATGAACAAGGGCAAGGTAAGCAGCGTTAACACCTGGCTGTTCCTGACCTTCCTGTTTGGCGTCGGCTTCGTGGCGATGGAGATCTATGAATTCCATCACCTGATCGCCGAAGGTTACGGCCCAGATCGCAGTGCGTTCCTCTCCAGCTTCTTTGCGCTGGTGGGTACTCACGGTCTGCACGTGACCACCGGCCTGATCTGGATCATCATCATGATGATTCAGGTGAGCAAGCGTGGCCTGAACCCAACCAATAAAACCCGTCTGATGTGCCTGAGCCTGTTCTGGCACTTCCTGGACGTGGTCTGGATCTGCGTATTTACCGTTGTCTACCTGCTGGGGGTAATGTAAATGAGCCATTCATCCCATGATACCTCTCACGGCGGCGCAAGCCACGGTAGCGTGAAGTCATATCTGACCGGCTTTATCCTGTCGGTCATTCTGACGGTAATTCCATTTGCGATGGTGATGAGCGGCAGCGCCTCTCACTCCACCATCCTGGCGGTTGTGGTCGGCATGGCGGTTATCCAGGTGATCGTTCACCTGGTTTACTTCCTGCATATGAACACCTCATCGGAAGAGCGCTGGAACCTGGTGGCATTGCTGTTCACCGCTATGATCATCGGTATCGTTGTTGTGGGTTCACTCTGGATTATGTACAACCTCAACATCAACATGATGGTCGATTAAGAGCAGAGCTGGACGTGATGATTAAGCAATACCTGCAAGTAACTAAACCAGGAATTATTTTCGGTAATTTAATTTCTGTCGTCGGGGGATTCCTGCTCGCTTCCAAAGGGAGCATCGACTATCCCCTGTTTCTCGCCACCCTGTTAGGGGTCTCGTTGGTGGTTGCCTCGGGCTGTGTATTTAACAACTACATTGACCGCGACATCGACAAGAAAATGGAGAGAACGAAGAACCGGGTGCTGGTAAAAGGCCTGATCACGCCGAGTGTGAGCCTGGTTTACGCTACCTTGCTGGGTATTGCTGGTTTTGCACTGCTGTATATCGCAGCCAACCCGTTGGCCATGTGGCTGGCGGTGATGGGCTTTGTGGTTTATGTCGGCGTTTACAGCCTGTACATGAAACGCCACTCGGTATACGGCACGCTGATCGGCAGCCTGTCTGGAGCCGCGCCGCCGGTGATTGGCTACTGCGCGGTCACCAACGAGTTTGACGCTGGTGCATTGATCCTGCTGGCCATCTTCAGCCTGTGGCAGATGCCGCATTCCTATGCGATTGCCATCTTCCGCTTTAAAGATTACCAGGCAGCCAACATCCCGGTACTGCCGGTGGTGAAAGGCATCTCCGTTGCCAAAAACCACATCACGCTCTACATCCTGGCGTTTATGATCGCCACGCTGATGCTGACCCTTGGCGGTTATGCTGGCTACAAATACCTGATCGTCGCAGCGGCGGTGAGCGTATGGTGGCTAGGCATGGCGTTACGCGGCTACAAAGCGGAAAATGACAGCGTCTGGGCGCGCAAACTGTTTGTGTTCTCAATCGTGGCCATTACCTCACTCAGCGTAATGATGTCGATCGATTTCAGTGCCAGTGCGACACCGGAAACCTTGTTGACCTACGCTTGGTAAAACAGCGGTTATCTGCGAATGGGCCGCTTAGCGGCCCATTTTATTTGTTTCGGAGAAAAGCACACCAACTGTAATATCTGTTAAACAACATTCGATTTACCCCCCCTGCCCTACGCACTAGAATGACGCAACTTTGCCGAGGCTATTCCAACTGGCTAAGTCCCCCGCTTAACCTGTTGGAATAGGTTCGATACCCTATGAATTTCAAGTTGCAGCTAGGCGACAAGCTTGCTCATCCCCAGGAGCTTACTTTTGTAAGTGACTGGGGTGAGCAAGTGCAGCTAACAACGCTGCAACTTGAAAGGCGACGGGTTAACTGAGGTTTACATGAACGACAATATTATGACGCCCCAAGAACGCCGCGCAACCTGGGGCTTGGGTACCGTCTTTTCCCTACGCATGCTCGGCATGTTTATGGTGTTACCGGTCCTGACCACCTATGGGATGGCGCTGCACGGTGCCAGCGAGGCACTGATCGGCCTGGCTATCGGTATTTATGGTCTGGCGCAGGCGGTATTTCAGATCCCCTTCGGCCTGATTTCCGACCGCGTTGGCCGTAAGCCGCTGATCGTCGGCGGGCTGTTGATCTTCGCCCTTGGCAGCGTGATCGCAGCCTTAAGCGACTCTATCTGGGGGATCATTCTTGGCCGTGCATTGCAGGGTTCCGGGGCAATAGCTGCTGCGGTGATGGCGCTGCTGTCGGATTTAACCCGCGAACAGAATCGTACCAAGGCGATGGCGTTTATCGGCATCAGCTTCGGTATCACCTTTGCTATCGCCATGGTGGTGGGCCCGATAGTGACCCATGCTTTCGGTTTGCATGCGCTGTTCTGGATGATAGCCGTGCTGTCGCTCGCCGGTATCGCTATTACCTTGCTGGTCGTCCCTTCTGCTGACGAACACGTACTGAACCGGGAGTCGAGCATCGTACGGGGCAGTTTCAGCAAGGTGCTGAATAATTCGCGGCTGTTGAAACTCAACTTTGGCATCCTGTGCCTGCATATCCTGCTGATGTCCAGCTTCGTCGCCCTACCGTTGGCAATGGAAAAAGCCGGGCTGGCCGCGGCGGATCACTGGAAAGTCTATCTGGTCACCATGTTGGTTTCTTTCATTGCCGTAGTGCCATTTATCATCTATGCAGAAAAGTATCGCCGCATGAAGCAGGTCTTTATGGGCTGCGTAGCGGTTCTGTTTTGTGCCGAGGTGGTGCTGTGGTTTTCTGGCCAGCATCTATGGGGCATCATTGCCGGGGTGCAGTTGTTCTTTATGGCGTTTAACGTCATGGAAGCCATCCTGCCTTCGCTGATCAGCAAAGAGTCCCCTGCGGGTTATAAAGGCACGGCGATGGGCGTTTACTCCACCAGCCAGTTTATTGGCGTGGCCATCGGCGGCAGCGTGGGCGGCTGGTTATATGGTTTTCAGGGAGCAGGATTGGTCTTTATCGCCGGTGCGGTACTTGCCGCCGTCTGGTTTGTGGTCAGCAGCACCATGAAAGAGCCACCTTACGTCAGCAGCCTGCGTATCACGTTGTCTGAACTGGCGGTAAAAGATTCGGCGTTACAAAGCCGCTTGCTGGCTCAGCCGGGCGTAGCGGAAGCAGTTGTGGTTCCCGAGGAGCGCAGCGCTTACGTGAAGGTAGATACCAAACAGACCAATCGCGGCCAGTTGGAAGCCCTGATCGCAGCGCTTTAAGGATGCCCATCTACTTTGGCTTGATCGTCTGTTGTTCCCCCTCACCCCAACCCTCTCCCCAAAAAGGAGAGGGAGCGGGTACGGCATTATAGTCAGGCACAACACTCTGTCTGTGGCATGTTCAGATGAATATTTGACCCGGGGTTACAGACTGGAACAGACGTAAAGTTGTGGCACGATCGGTCCCCTCTCCCTGTGGGAGAGGGTTAGGGTGAGGGGCTACCCCCAGATCGGCACTACTTAATCGCGGAAGTTTTTAAACTGGAACGGCTGCCCCAGATCGGCACCACGGATCAGCGCCATCACGCTTTGCAGATCGTCACGCGCCTTACCGGTAACGCGGATTTCATCACCCTGGATCTGCGCCTGTACCTTCAGCTTGCTGTCTTTGATCAGCTTGACGATCTTCTTCGCCATTGAGCTTTCGATCCCCTGCTTGAGCTTGGCATCCACGCTGTAGGTTTTGCCACTGTGGGTCAACTCTTCCGGGATCTCCAGCGCGCCGCCTTCAATGCTGCGTTTCATCAGTTTTTCGCGCAGGATATCCAGCAGTTGCTGCACCTGGAAGTCAGACTCGCTGGCGACCTTAATGCTTTCGTCTTTCTCGTTCAGCTCAAAGCTGGCCGGTACGTTACGGAAATCCCAACGGGTGCTGAGATCGCGGGTAGCGTTATCAACGGCGTTGCGAACTTCCTGCATATCAATTTCGGAAACGATGTCGAAAGATGGCATACTTCTCTTCCTCCTGAATGGGTGCTCTATGATTTCGTTGCCGTGCATGATACCCGCTTTGCGGTTTCAGGCAAAATTCGGATATGCGCTTGAACAAGACGTTCAATAACAGATAAGCCTATAATCAAAAGGATCCACCAGTGGTCTTACCGGACACCAAGGAGATTTAATGAAAATAACCATTCTTGGTTGCGGTGCACTCGGACAACTGTGGCTTGCCAAGCTATATCAGCAGGGCCACGATGTACAGGGATGGTTACGGGTGCCCCAGCCATTTTGTGCGGTCAACGTCATTGACCCCGACGGCACATCGTTTAACCGTAATTTGCCCACCAACGATCCCGAACACCTGCGGCAAAGTGAGTTACTGCTGGTTACACTGAAAGCCTGGCAGGTTTCCAGCGCGGTGACGGCATTGCTGCCCAAACTAAACCCTCGCTGTGCCATTTTGCTACTGCATAACGGCATAGGGACTCAAGAGGAGTTGCCACCGCACAGCCAGCCGGTGTTACAGGGCATCACCACGCATGCCGCACGCCATGATGGTAACACTATTGTGCACGTCGCCAACGGCACCACCCATATCGGCCCAACGACACGGCAAGCCACCCATCTCAGCCATCTGGCAGAGATACTGCATCAAGCCCTGCCAGACGTTGCCTGGCATAACAATATTACTTCGGCCAGTTGGCGCAAGCTGGCGGTCAACTGCGTCATCAACCCGCTAACCGTACTGTATGACTGCCGTAATGGCGATCTGCAACGCTATCCTGAGCAGATAGAGCTTATCTGCCGTGAAGTGGCTAGCGTGATGGAGATGGAAGGCCACCACACCTCATGCGAAAGCCTGGTGTTCTATGTGATGCAGGTGATCCAGTCAACGGCGGACAACATCTCCTCGATGCTGCAGGATATCCGTTCTCAGCGGCACACAGAGATCGACTACATTACCGGTTATTTGCTGCGTCGCGGACGCAGCCACGGCATTCCTCTGCCAGAAAATACCCGCCTGTTTGAAATCATTAAACGCAAGGAAAATAGCTATGAGCGCATCGGTATTGGTCTGCCTGGCACCTGGTAGTGAAGAAACCGAAGCCGTAACCACCATCGACCTGCTGGTTCGTGCCGGAGTCAAAGTAACGACCGCCAGCGTTGCCAGTGACGGTGGCCTGACCATCGTCTGCTCACGCGGCGTGAAGCTGCTGGCAGACGCTCCCTTGGTGGCGATTGTTGATGACCACTTTGACGCCATCGTCTTACCTGGCGGCATCAAGGGTGCGGAATGTTTTCGCGATAGCCCGTTGCTGGTGGAAAAAGTCCGCCAGATGCATCTGCAAGGCAATATTGTCGCCGCCATCTGTGCGGCACCGGCCTTGGTATTGCAGCATCACCAACTGTTCCCGATCGGCAATATGACCGGCTTCCCCGGCCTGAAAGAGCAGATCCCAGAAGGGCAGTGGATGGAAAGACGCGTTGTGTTCGACCCGCGCGTCAACCTGCTCACCAGTCAAGGGCCAGGCACCTCGATGGAGTTTGCCCTGAAACTGATCGATTTGCTGTTGGGTAAGGCCAAAGCGGCAGAGATAGCGGCACAGCTGGTACTGATCCCTGGCATGTACGACTTCCGCGATTGAATCAATATCGGCAGGCCGGTTGGCCTGCCAAGCCAATGACTTATTCGCTGATGGTAAAGGTCAGCGTTGAAAGCAACACGGATTCATCACATTTCGCCTTATCCACATAAGGCAGTTTATGTTCGGTTTCGACAACCCAATATCCTGCCTTCAGCGGGTAAACATTGACTTTGCCCTTGCCGTCGGTCTGATTCAAAAAGGCTTTGGCATGACTATGAGTATGCCCGTGGTGCTCATGTTGGTCGCCAAAACCGGCAAACGTCGCCGTCACATCGGCATTCTTTAGCGGTTTCCCGTCATACAATACCTGTATTGGCAACGGCTGCCCTGGCTTGATAGTAGCCGGGTTGGCTAACGGGATAATTTCCAACTGCAATCCCTGCGGCTGGCTGATGACGGCGGTCTCTGTCGCACCATCGATGTTCACAATGGTCTTACCGAACATGGAGGCCCGCTCGCAGTACAGCGCATCCGGCATTTCCGTCCTGCTCTGCTGTTGCCATCCCGCTTTATTTTTCGACCAATAGGTGGGTTTATAGAGAGCGATAGCGGCATAGCTGCCCTTGGCTAACGGTTTTTCCGTCACGAACTGGTAATTCTCTTTACCAGGCTTCAGCAACAGATCCCCATTTTTTCCGATCAGCTGTGCCGGTGCGAAAATGTGCAGGCGATCTTCAGGGATCGCTTCTGCGGTAGGGAACTCATCTCCATAACCGAGCTCTATCGTGCTCTGCCCACCCGCAGCGGGTAGCGCATTAACCCATAAAGAATGGGCCTGAGAATAGCTGACAAACCAAAAAGGCAGTATCACCACCAACTGTTTTAACTGCATTAACCTGCTCCTTTCCCAATCAATAAAAAGATATGTTATAACGTAACAATAAATAAACCAAAGTAAGCCACTCTGTCAAAGTTATTCGAGGGGAAAGAGAAAAAAGGAGGATCAAACAGGGGAAGTGGTTATGGGTAGCAACACCAGAGAAACGGCATTGCTACCCTGCAACGCAGATTACGGGCGGTAGACTTTAACGTTAGCGTAGCCCTGCTCCAGCAGGTACAGCGCTTGCAAACGGCTCATCACGCCGCGCTCACAGTACAGCAGATAGGTTTTGCTCTGATCGAGATCGGCAAACTGCGTGCCTAACTTGTAGAACGGCAGCAGTTTGACTTCCACCTGCGCCAGTTGCAGCGGCTTCTCTTCCTGCTCGTCCGCCGAGCGGATATCCAGGATCACTTCGTCAGCGCTGAATTCAGCCACGGTTTCTACTTCGGCGACCTGCTGACTGGTTTCTTCTGCGATAGTGCGGATATCGACGTTACGCGCTTCGCGCACCACGCGATCGAGGATCTCGAAGTCAAAGTGCCCTTCTTCCTCTTCAATCCTGGTTTTGATTGCCTTGACCGTCGGGCTTTTTGAGATCACACCACAATACTCCGGCATGGTCTTGGCGAAGTCTTCAGTGCCGATTTCACGCGCCACGTTGATGATGTGCTCTTTATCATGCGAGATCAGCGGGCGCAGGATCAGGGTATCGGAGGCGTTATCGATCAGGCGCAGGTTGGTCAGGGTCTGGCTGGAAACCTGGCCCAGCGCTTCGCCGGTCACCAAAGCCTGTACGCCATAACGCTCAGCAACCTGGGAAGCGGCACGCACCATCATACGCTTGAGCACCACGCCCATCTGGCCGTCATCGACCTTTTCCAGGATCTCACCGACCACCGGTTCGAAATCGATCGCCACAAAGCGCACCTTGTGTGAGCTGCCGAAGCGGTTCCACAGATAGTAGGCAACCTGCTTGACGCCAATTTCATGCGCCGCGCCACCCAGATTAAAGAAGCAATAATGTACGCGACAGCCACGGCGCATCAGCATATAGCTGGAAACACCGGAGTCAAAACCGCCGGAAATCAGTGACAGCACATCTTCCTGGGTGCCGATCGGGTAGCCGCCAATGCCTTCGCGGCGCGCCTTGACCAACATCAGCTTGTCGTCATCGATCTCCAGGTTCACCGTGACCTGAGGGCGAGAAAGTTTGACGCGTGCGCTTTCAATATGCTGGTTCAAACCGCCACCGACGTAACGCTCAACATCCTGCGAGCTGAACTCATGCTTGCCACGGCGTTTCACCCGTACGCAGAAGGTCTTGCCTTCCAGTTGCTCGCGGTAGGTTTCCAGCGTCTGCTCAAAGATGTGGTGGACATCGGTATAGGCGCGATCTTCCACCTCCAGGATATGGTGAATGCCGGGAATACGCGTCAGGGCATCGGCAATCACCGGGCGCTGATCTTCATCTTTGGCACGCACCTCGATAAAATCCCAGTGACGGACAACCGCCAGAGTTTCATCATACTGCTTCAGGACGTTACGGATGTTGGTAGTCAGGATCTTAATAAAGCGCAAGCGCACAGATTGACTCTTGATGGTGATTTCCGGGAACAATTTAATGATAAACTTCATGGCGGTCTTTATAGTCTGATGAAAATTAGGCAATACCTCTGCCCTACGGGGTTCAGCGGCGGCGGTTAGCTGCCACTGCAAGGCTATTAGGTATACAATGGCGATAAGATTGATAAAATCGCGGGCTGGCCGAGCTTTTATCAATCTTATCTGGGCGCGAAGTATATCACTATCTGCACGCGCGCCGTGCACAAAACCACATAGACGTGCCATGATTTGCTAATCAAGATCCGCTAGGATAGGCTCGGGCCCCACTGTTCACATGATGATGTAAAAAGAAAACTATGGCGAAAAAACCTGCACAATCAGACAGTAAAGAGCAAGGCATCAGCTTTGAGAATTCTCTGAGCGAACTCGAAAGTATCGTAACCCGGTTGGAATCCGGCGAGTTGCCGCTGGAAGATGCGCTCAATGAGTTTGAACGTGGCGTCCAATTGGCTCGCCAGGGCCAACAAAAGCTGCAACAGGCTGAGCAGCGCGTACAGATCCTGCTCAACGACCATAACGACGATGCTGCACTGACCCCTTTTACCCCGGACGCTGAGTAATTACGATGTCTGAGTTCCACGATCAGTTACAGGCCTTCCATCAGCGCAGCGATCGCGCACTGCTTGGTTATATCGCTCCGCTGCCGTTCAATGAGGGCAAAATGGTTGAGGCGATGCGTCACGGCGCCTTGCTGGGCGGTAAACGGCTACGGCCTTTCCTGGTTTACGCCACCGGGCAAATGTTTGGCCTGAGCCTGGAGAATCTGGATGCCCCAGCGGCGGCGGTGGAGTGCATCCATGCCTATTCGCTGATCCATGACGACCTGCCAGCAATGGATGACGACGATCTGCGCCGTGGCCAGCCAACCTGTCATATCAAATTTGGCGAAGCTAACGCGATTCTGGCGGGCGATGCCCTGCAAACGCTGGCTTTCTCGATCCTGGCTGACGCCGACATGCCCGATGTGGCACTGCGCGATCGGCTGGCGATGATTTCCGAACTGGCCAAAGCCAGCGGCGTTGCCGGTATGTGCGGTGGCCAGTCGCTGGATCTGGAAGCCGAAGGCAAGCAGATCGATCTACAGGCACTAGAACAAATCCATCGCCATAAAACCGGCGCGCTGATCCGTGCTGCGGTTCGCTTGGGGGCATTGGCCGCCGGTGAACCGGGCCGTGCTGCACTCCCTGAACTTGACCGTTACGCGGCCGCCATTGGCCTGGCGTTTCAGGTGCAGGACGATATTCTTGACGTCGTGGGCGAAACCGAAAAAATCGGTAAACGCCAAGGCTCCGACCAACAGCTTGGCAAGAGTACCTACCCGGCCCTACTTGGGCTTGACAGTGCCAAGTTAAAAGCGTGGGATCTCTATCAGGAAGCCTTGGCCGCATTAGACTCGTTGGCCACACAATCTTATAACACCGCACCATTACGTGCATTGGCCAACTTCATTATTGAACGCGACAATTAACTCCTCTGATATGAGTACTGAATGAGTCTTGATATAGCCAAATACCCGACCTTGGCCTTAGCGGAAAATCCTGAAGAACTCCGCTCGTTGCCAAAAGAAAGCCTGCCGAAGTTGTGTGATGAACTGCGGCAATACCTGCTGGACAGCGTCAGCCGTTCCAGTGGCCACTTTGCGTCTGGGCTGGGTACCGTCGAGCTGACGGTGGCACTGCATTACGTCTACAACACCCCTTTCGATCACCTGGTTTGGGACGTTGGCCATCAGGCTTACCCACACAAAATCCTGACCGGTCGGCGTGACCGCATCTCGACCATTCGCCAGAAAAACGGCCTGCACCCATTCCCGTGGCGCGCCGAAAGTGAATATGACGTGTTGTCCGTTGGCCACTCTTCAACCTCGATCAGCGCGGGTCTTGGTATGGCCGTGGCCGCCGCGCGTGAGGGCAAAAACCGCCGCACCGTCTGCGTGATTGGCGACGGTGCCATCACCGCAGGCATGGCGTTCGAAGCCATGAACCATGCGGGCGACATCACCCCGGATATGCTGGTGGTGCTGAACGACAATGAAATGTCGATCTCAGAAAACGTCGGGGCGTTGAATAATCATCTGGCGCAACTGCTGTCTGGCAAGCTCTACTCCACGCTGCGCGAAGGCGGCAAGAAGGTGCTTTCCGGTCTGCCGCCGATCAAAGAACTGCTCAAGCGTACCGAAGAACACCTCAAAGGTATGGTAGTCCCAGGCACGCTGTTTGAAGAGCTGGGCTTTAACTACATTGGCCCGGTAGACGGGCACGACGTGCAGGGATTGGCCGCTACGCTAAAAAACATGCGTGACCTGAAAGGCCCACAGTTACTGCATATCATGACCAAAAAAGGCCGTGGCTATGCTCCGGCAGAAAAGGATCCGATCAGCTTCCACGCGGTGCCGAAATTCGATCCGGCGAGCGGCACCCTGCCAAAAAGTGCTGGCGGCCTGCCAACCTATTCCAAGATCTTTGGCGAATGGCTGTGTGAAACGGCGGCCAAAGACAGCCAACTGATGGCGATCACGCCAGCCATGCGCGAAGGTTCCGGCATGGTGCAGTTCTCTCGCGACTATCCGCAGCAGTATTTCGACGTGGCGATCGCCGAGCAGCATGCGGTGACTTTCGCCGCCGGGTTGGCGATCGGCGGTTACAAGCCGGTGGTGGCGATCTACTCCACCTTCCTGCAGCGCGCCTACGATCAGGTGATCCACGACGTGGCGATCCAGGAGCTGCCGGTGATGTTTGCCATCGATCGCGGCGGCATTGTCGGTGCCGACGGCCAGACCCACCAGGGCGCCTTTGATATTTCGTTCCTGCGCTGCATCCCGAATATGGTGATCATGACGCCGAGCGACGAAAACGAATGTCGCCAGATGCTGTACACCGGTTATCACCACAACGCTGGCCCAAGTGCGGTACGCTACCCACGGGGCAACGGTACGGGGGCAACGCTGGAACCTCTGGCCGCACTGCCGCTCGGTAAGGGCATCGTGCGCCGCGAAGGGGAAAAGATTGCCATCCTCAACTTTGGTACCCTGTTGGCGGAAGCCGCTCAGGTCGCCGAAGCGATGAACGCTACGCTGGTGGACATGCGCTTCGTCAAACCACTGGACGAACAACTGGTGCTGGAAATGGCCGCCAGCCACGAAGTGTTGGTGACGCTGGAAGAAAACGCCATTATGGGCGGCGCTGGCAGTGGGGTTAACGAATTGCTGATGGCCAAACGCCGTGTAGTACCCGTACTGAACATTGGCCTGCCGGATTACTTTATCCCACAGGGCGGCCAGGAAGAGATCCGCAGCGATCTGGGCCTGGATGCGGCCGGTATTCAACGCCAGATCGAAACCTGGTTGGCATAAACTAGCTAAGGGCGCCGCACTGGGCGCCCTTATCAATCCCACTCTTCAACGCCACGCCCATCATTTCTGCATCATTTTCCGCTACAGTTATTTTTTGAACGGTACACAGGAGAGAGGCATGAAATATCTACAGCTAGGTAACACCGATCTCAACATTTCCCGCATCTGTTTGGGTTGCATGACCTATGGCGAGCCCTCACGTGGCAACCATGCCTGGACGCTGCCGGAGGAAAGCAGCCGTCTGTTGATCAAGCAGGCGCTGGATGCGGGAATCAACTTCTTTGATACCTCCAACAACTATTCCGATGGCAGCAGCGAGGAGATCGTTGGCCGGGCACTGCGCGACTATGCTCGCCGCGACGAGGTGGTGATCGCCACCAAAGTCTATAACGCCATGAGCAACTTGGAACGTGGCCTGTCACGGCCCAAGATCATGCAGTCGATCGACGACAGCCTGCGGCGTTTGGGTACCGACTACGTCGATTTACTGCAAATCCACCGTTGGGACTATGAAACCCCGATCGAAGAGACGCTGGAAGCCCTGCATGACGTAGTAAAATCGGGTAAGGCACGCTATATCGGAGCTTCTTCGATGTACGCCTGGCAGTTTGCCAAGGCGCTGTACACCGCCGATCTGCACGGCTGGACACGCTTTGCCAGCATGCAGGATCAGTACAACCTGATCCAACGGGAAGAAGAGCGCGAAATGCACCCGCTCTGCGCCGCCGAAGGGATTGCGGTACTTCCCTGGAGCCCGCTGGCACGTGGCAGGCTGACACGCCCTTGGGGCGAAACCACAGCGCGTCTGGTCAGCGACCAATATGGCAAAACCTTGTATGACGCTACCGAAGGGGTTGATGCTCTGATTGCCGAGCGAGTAGCCACTATTACTGAAGAGCGCGGCGTTTCGCGAGCGCAAATCGCCCTCGCATGGCTGCTGAGTAAACCGGTGGTTACCGCGCCGATTATTGGTGCTTCACGCAGCGAACATTTGATCGATGCCGTAGCCGCCATTGATCTGGAGCTTACATCACAGGAAATTGCAGAATTAGAAACGGCCTATGTGCCGCATCATGTGGTCGGCTTTGAATAGCAGCCAAGCGTAGTCAAAAATGCAAAAACCCGACTGCTGAGGTCGGGTTTTTAGGTTTCGGCCAATAGCTCAGGCCGGAATAAAGCCATCTCTTACTAACAGGATCAGTCTGAGCCCAAAGAGACTCATAACGCCATACTGATGGCTATTGAGCGCTCCCGAAGTGATCGTAACCACTCCAAGGCAGTTCAACTTCTTGCTGATCGCGGTAGAACTTCATCCCTTCAGACTGCGGGCCAATCTGGCCAATACAGGTGTAATCCGCTCCTAAATGGCTTAATGCCACTTCCAGCGCACCCCGATTGATCTCTGGCACGGTGAAGCACAGTTCATAATCTTCGCCGCCGGTCAGCGCCCAACGCAGCGCCTGATCTGCCTCGGTATTGCTGGTCAGCGTCTGCGACAGCGGCAACTCATCCAGTTCAATACGGGCACCGCACTCAGAGGCGTTCAGCACATGTCTCAGATCGGAAATCAGACCGTCGGAGATATCGATCGCCGAGCTGGCCAAATCACGCAGCGCTTGGCCTTGCAGCACACGCGGATGCGGACGCAGATGGCGCGCCAATAGATATTCTTGAGCAGCCCGATCGCTCACTTGCAAACGATCCTGCAGGATTGCCAGCCCGGCGGCGCTGTCCCCCAGCGTACCGGTCACGTAAATCCAGTCGCCAATGCGTGCACCGCTGCGGGTTAACGCCCGCCCGACCGGGATATGGCCGTGGATCGTCAACGTCATGCTCAGCGGGCCACGGGTGGTGTCGCCGCCAATCAGCTGCATGCCGTAGTAATTCATCTGTTCGAACAGGCTATCGCTGAACGCCTTGAGCCACTCTTCGTTCACTTCCGGCAACGTCAACGCCAGCGAAAGCCACGCGGGATCGGCGCCCATTGCTGCCAGGTCGCTCAGGTTAACCGCCAGGGCTTTATAACCGAGATCGGCGGGATCGATATCCGCCAGGAAGTGAATACCCGAAACCAGGGTATCGGTACTGATGGCTAA
Source organism: Serratia sp. ASV30 (assembly GCF_016428815.1). Classification (NCBI taxonomy): domain Bacteria; kingdom Pseudomonadati; phylum Pseudomonadota; class Gammaproteobacteria; order Enterobacterales; family Yersiniaceae; genus Serratia; species Serratia sp. ASV30. The sequence continues at coordinate 33,079 of NZ_JAELTL010000002.1, forward strand.
AAGCTGTTTTTCCGGCACTGTAAGCAGTGCGCAGTCATCGCCAATGCCGAGCTGTACGTCGCGGCGCACACTTTTGAACCGGTCAAAATAGCGGGCAATGAGATCAAATTCGCCACATGCCATAATTCGTCTTCCAAAGAAGTAAGGCCGGTTTCCCGGCCTTATATTTTATTTTTTCCTACGGATGCTGGGGGCTGCTTTATCCAGCACGCCATTTACAAACTTGTGGCTATCTTCTGCGCCGAAGGTTTTCGCCAGTTCGATCGCTTCGTTGATGGCCACTTTGTAAGGGACGTCTTCACGCATTTTCAGCTCGAACAGCGCAATGCGCAGCACGGCTCTTTCCACCTGGCCCAATTCTTCGAGCTGGCGCGACAGGAAGGGGGCCATCAGGCCATCCAGCATACCTGCGTTGACTGCCACACCGGACAGCAGCTCACGAAAATAGGCGACGTCAACATCTTTGACATCCTGCTCCGTCAGGAACTGGTGTTCAACATCGGCAATGTCATTTTTAGACAACTGCCAAGAGTAAATCGCTTGAACAGCGCACTCACGAGCGCGACGACGAGCAGCAGGTTTCACGGAATTCCCCTTAAACTAAATTCAGGCTTTAATAGCTTTGATTACATTAATCATTTCAAGTGCGGTCAGGGCGGCTTCTGCGCCTTTGTTGCCCGCTTTGGTGCCAGCACGCTCGATCGCTTGTTCGATGCTTTCGGTGGTCAGCACGCCAAAGGCAACCGGGATCTCGGTATTCATAGAGACTTGGCCCAGACCGGAGCTGGCTTCGCCCGCCACATATTCGAAGTGCGCGGTGCCCCCACGGATCACCGTACCCAGAGCAATCACCGCATCGTATTTACCGGTGTTAGCCAGCACGCGTGCGGTTAATGGCAGCTCGTAAGCGCCTGGGACCCAAACAACGGTGATGTTGTCATCAGCAACCTGGCCGATACGCTTCAGTGCATCAATGGCACCTTGCAGCAGGCTGTCGTTGATGAAATTGTTAAAACGTGCAATTGCGATCGCCACACGGGCATTTGGAGTAGCAACAACACCTTCGATAACTTTCATGGGCTTTCCTTAAAAATGGGTTCAATACCCCGCAGGGGGGCGGATTCTATCATATTCTTTGCCCGGCTGCGCGGCGCTTTTGTAAAACGCGGCTGCACCGGCAGGCAAAGGTTACATTCTCTATTTGGCGGTTAACCGCAGGCGCAGATCGGGGCCAATCTGGCGTACCTCGCTAAAGACAAACTCAGGCGCATCGGCCAAGTGCGTCAGCCCCGGCAGTTGGCACAGCCCACGGGCATTATCCCCCAATAGTTTGGGCGCGATGTACAAGACGAGCTCATCCACCAGCCCAGCCTGCAGCAGCGCACCGGCAAGCTGTGCGCCAGCCTCGACCCAGATGCTGTTCACCTGGCGCTTGGCCAGTTGCATCATCATTACCACCAGATCGATACCGCCGCCGTGCAGTGGGAAAGATAATTGCTCCACCCCTGCTGGCCAAACCCGATCGTCTGGCTGCTGGCGTGCCAACCAAGTCATACCCGGTTGCTGCACGACCCGGTGCTGAGGCGTGACCCGGTTCTGGCTGTCCAGAATAATCCGTAGCGGCTGGCGCAGGCTGTCACGCGGATAAATCTGCTGGGTTTCACTGCTCAGTTCATCCCAGCGCACCGTTAGCGAAGGATCGTCGGCCAACACGGTTGCGCTGGTGCTGAGGATCGCCGAACTGGCCGCCCGCAACTCCTGTACATCCCGCCGGGCCTGCGGTGAGGTGATCCACTGGCTTTCCCCCGAGGCCATCGCCGTACGGCCATCCAGTGAAGCGCCCAGCTTGAGCTGCACATAGGGAAACCCGGTGCGCATACGCTTGAGGAACCCCAGATTGACCGCTTCTGCCTCTGCCAGCATTACGCCGTGGCGCACTTCGATGCCCGCCTGTTGCAGCTTGTATAGTCCACGCCCGGCAACCTGTGGATTGGGATCTTGCATGGCTGCCACCACGCGGCTGACTCCCGCTGCAATCAAAGCATCTGCACAAGGTGGCGTACGGCCATGGTGGCTACAAGGTTCCAGCGTGACATAGGCCGTAGCCCCTCGCGCCTTTTCCCCTGCCATGCGCAAAGCGTGTACTTCAGCATGAGGCTCACCGGCCCGCAAATGAAAGCCTTCACCCACGATACTACCATCGCGCACGATCACGCAGCCCACGTTCGGGTTCGGTGTGGTGGTAAAACGCCCCAGACGTGCCAGCTCAAAGGCACGTGCCATATAGAATTCGTCGTTTTGCATGCGGATCCCGTTAATCCTGCAGTTTGGCGATCTCTTCGCCGAATTCGCGAATGTCTTCAAAACTGCGATACACCGAAGCGAAGCGGATATACGCGACCTTATCCAGCTTCTTTAACGCATCCATCACCAGATTGCCGACCATTTTGGTGGGCACTTCACGCTCACCGGTAGCGCGCAACTGGGACTTGATGTGGTTGATGGCGTTTTCTACATCGTCGGAGCTGACCGGGCGTTTTTCCAACGCTTTCAGCATGCCACGGCGAAGTTTATCTTCGTTGAACGGTTCGCGAACCTCATCACTTTTGATCACCCGTGGCATCACCAGCTCGGCCACTTCAAAAGTGGTAAAACGTTCATTACAGACCAGACATTGGCGACGACGGCGCACCTGCGATCCATCACCCACCAGGCGGGAATCAATCACTTTGGTATCAACGGCAGCGCAGAAAGGGCAATGCATAACTCGTCCTGATAAGCGTTTACATAGTTGGGCACAGTTTACCCCGAACTAACGCCACAACAAAGACCGCCGGGCATTTGTTGCGAATTGCCTCCATGATTGAGTGATAAAGCAGCCATAAAAGGCACTGGACATGACTTTGGCCAGCGATCGGGCTAAGCTGGTAGCCAGTGTGATTGAAAAGGAAATTGCCGTTATGACAATCCGTTATCGTCAGGTTTGTCTGCTCACCGCCATGATCCTATTGGCCGGTTGCGCACAGAACCGCGAAGTGCCGAAACTCACCAACCAGGTGGTTGAGCTGAAACAGGTGCTGGGGGAGTTGACCGAGCAGGCTACCGCCCTGGAGCGCCAAAATCGGCTTAACCAAAGCTCTACCAGCGGTGTCTACCTGCTGCCAGCCGCCAATAACGCCGCCAAATTACACAGCAGCGTGGGTGAGCTGAGCCTATCGCTCAACTATGTGAAGAGCGAGGCCAACGGCAGCCAGGCAATACTGTATGTGCGCACGCTCTCAGGCCAATATCTGCCAGGCTTTACCGCTACGTTGGAGTGGGGCCAGTTGGATGCCGCGACCGGTATGCCTCTGACCGCGCAGGCGCAGTCGCAACAAATTCAGAGCGCCAGCTCGCTGCTGCCAAAAACCGAGCAAATCTTTGAACTGCGACTGAGTGGCGTAACGCCATCGCAACTGGGCTATGTCCGTGTGCATAGCGTCGAGCCCATCGCTCAACGTTGATGCGCTGAATGCTCCCCCCCGGTGTCAAGATTGGGGAATCAGATTGCTGACAAACCAGCCACTTGAGATCGCACATATTCTACCGTAGGGCGCCGCATGCTGCGCCCGTTTTAAAGTATCTCAGCTATCCCAAACGCTGCAGCTTCGCCGGTAATCCCTGCCTTACCGCCGCCCCGCTAACCCAGTCCAGCCAGCTATTGCCGACTTCACGAGTCGGATCGGCCAGCCCCAGATCGTTGAGGTTGATCCCTGCGGCAATGCGTGGATCCGCCGCCAAAGCCTGCCCATCCAGCGAATGAACCCTAGCCCCCATTTCACGATGCCCATAGCCGTGTTCAATGGCAATTACGCCCGGCATGACCCCATCGAGCAAGCTGATTTGCGCTTCCACGCTACCGCCTGGCGTCTGCAACCTGACCCGGTCGCCATGTTGTAGCCCATAGCGCTCGGCATCTATCGGGTTGAGCGCGACCAGATTAACCGCCTTCACGGCCCGCAAACGCTCGATAGGGGCAGTAGAGCTGCTCATCAGGTGCGACTTGAACGACATCAGCCGGAACGGCCACGCTTCGCTCGGATAGTGCTGCGCCACGTCGGAACCGTCGGCAAAACGCGGTGGATAATAGGTTGGGCAACCGCTATAACGCTCCCCGGTCATAGCATGGCGGTGGCGTGCTACCTCCTCGTTCCAGATATTCAGCCCCTGCTTCCACTGCGGACCGGTCGCCTCCCCTTGCCAAGCCTGCTCATGGGGTGCGAAACGACCACCACGCGCCAGCATATAGCCCACCCGCAGCCGCTCATCCGGTTTTAATACCTGATTCAGCGCCGGTTGCAGACGATCGACACCGGTCAGGCGCAACTCACTCTCCGTCGCCTCAGGCACTGGCTCACCGGCAAATGCCACGTTGGCTGCTGCGCGCAGGTAGTAATCTTCGGCACAATGCAGCCCGCAAGGGTTACCTTGCGCATCCTGCAACGCCCCGTCGCCGAAGCCCGGCAACCCCATGGCCTTCGAGAGCGCAATAACAAAGCTCTCCAGCGCGATCGGCTGCCCATCCGCCGTCTTGGCTGTGCGCGCTGGCACCACTGGCCAACGAGCGGTACTTGCCTTGACCATTACGCCAGACCAGGGGGAGGTAAATCCCCAGCTTTCAAAGTTGTGGGTATCCGGCACGATATAGTCCGCCAACGCGCTGGTTTCGTTAATAAAGGCGTCAACGGAAATAAACAGCGGCAAATGCTGCGGATCCTTCAGCCTGCTCTCCACCACGTCACGCAACCCCGCTACACCGTAGAGCGGGTTGCCCATGTGATTGATCCAGGCTTTCAGCGGATAAGGGTATCCCATCAGCGCCGGAGCCAACTGCTCGGTAAACTGACCTGCCACAAAGGGATACCACGGCCCCCGCGCCGGATAAGGGTTGACGCCTTGTTCCACCTTGCGACGATACTCATCCGATTTTTCGTACGCCTGCTTACTACGCGACAGCACTAATCCTTTCGGCTTCACCATGTCAGGGAAAGTGGCGAGATTGTAGCGTGGCCCTTCGGCAAACTCCTTGAACTTGCCGCCGCCAACCGAGACGCCACCCTTGAGATTAAGGTTACCGATCAGCGCATTGAGCATCATCACCGCCCAGCTACTGTAGAAACCGTTGCCACTCATCATGCCGCCATGGGAGATCACTGCCGCCTGCCGCTGGTAGGACGTAAACTCCTTGGCCAACGCCGCAATGGTTTCAGCACTAACGCCACACTGGGCGCTGTATTCCGCCAGCGTAAAGCGTTGCGCCGCCAGTTGCAGACAACGGAAGCTTGAGCGCACCTGCACCGATGAGCCATCCGCCAGTTGAACCTGCTGCTCAACCAGCAGTTGCCCACGCATGGCCTCGGTGGCGGGCAGTGGTTCGCCTCGCTGTGCGTCCCATACCAAAGCAGGGCTTTCCTCATCACCGCCAGCCCCACCTAACAGATGTGACTTACGCAGGAACTGCCCGCACAGAGGATGATCGCCATCGGTCACCACCAGATGGGTGGCATTCGACCAGCTTTTTTCACCGGCCGCCTGCATGGCCGCCTCGCCAGGTAATGCCAGATAATCGGCGTTATAACGCTCCTGGTCGATAATCCAGCGGATCATGCCCATCGCCAGCGCGGAGTCCGTCCCCGGCAGTACCGGCACCCAGCGGTTGTGATCGTTAGCCAACGTAGTGGTTAACGGCAATGCCGGGGCCACCACCACGTAGCGGAACTCATCGCGCAGGCGGGCATTGGCTAACTGACGCCCCTGCCGTTTGAACGGATTACCGGACTGTGCGGGTGACGTCCCCAGAAACAGTGCAAAACGCAGATGATCCCAGTCGGGTTTCACATGGGCGTTTTTGTCCAGATCGCCCATCAGCGCCCCGGAACCTGCCCGGTAGGCTAGACCACAGTAAGCGCCATGATGGCCAAAGTTGCGCGTGCCGAAGGCGTTTTGCGCAAAACGTTTGATAAAGGTATCCCGCCCCTCATCACCTGCGTTGGTGACCAGCAGCTGGTTAGCCTTCGGCCCGAGCGTTGGCTGTGCCGGATCGAGTGGCGTTTGCAAATCGCGGATGGCCCGTAATCCCTCCACCGGCCCTTCACCAAACAGATCGCCGCCTTCAACCACTTCCTTGATCAGTTGTTCAAAACTGATGCGCTGCCACTGCCCGCCACCGCGCGGCCCTACCCGCTTCATCGGTTCAAGCACCCGGTACGGGCTGGTCAGCCCTTCCAGCAGAGTAGCACCGCGAGCACAGGCGGTTGAGCGCTGTTCCAAACCGGCATCACCACCTAGCCGGTTGAGTGCATCACTCACTGGTAAACGATAAGGAAAATGGTGATCGTGCGACAGCGGGTGATAAGGGTTACCCGCCACGCGCAGGATCTGATTGCTGTCGCGATCGACCCGCACCCGCAGGCCGCACAGCGTCCAGCAGCCAAAACATTGCGTCATGGAAACTGCCTGCTGCGGATTGGCCTGCCAGCCTTCGGGATGTTGGCGGCCTTCTGGCGGTAGCGCATTGGCACTGATCCGATCCAGCGTCAGTTTTCCACTGCTGCCGTCACGCAGGCCGGTAAACACCTTCTGCACCATTTCGCTGTAGCTGGCACCAAACACGGCCAGCCCACCCAAAGCGAGCCCGCCTTTCAACCACTGACGACGCGTTGACTTAGCCATAGTTTTTTTTCTCCATCAACCCATGCTGTAATTCACGAACCCCGATGATTAATGCCATCCACAGCCCAAAAGTGCCGAGAATGGCCAATAGCCCCTCGCTGCCGAGCGGTAACACATAGGGGTTGAGCAATATAGTGAACTTGGGCAGCGTCTGGGTTTGCATCAGCAGCATCCAGCGCACGCCCCAACAGAGCAGCAACGCAGCCAAGCATTGTGCTAACAGACCTGTCGCCCCTAGCGCCCTACGACGCGATCGCCAAGCCGAAACTATCAACAGCAGGATCAAAACGGCAAATGCGCTGCCAACCAGTGACCAGGCGCTCCCCTGAACAGGCAACTGACGCAGCGCAGCAGCGGAGTCACTACCGTCCAACCACCAGCCCAGGCTGGAGAGGCAAAGCAACAATAGAGAAAGCCCTTGATAGCGCGCCAAACGAGGCTGCCAGTGAGGTTCATGGCGTAACCAATAGGCCAGCATTGGCGGAACGGCCTGCATAGCAGTAAGCAGCAATAGCCAAGGTAACCACAGGCTGTACCACAGCGGTTGTGAACGCAGCACGGACACTTCGCGGCCGGTATAGAGCAGGATGCTGACGGCTGAAAGCAGCGTGGTCAATGCCACCCAACGTAACCATTTCTGCTCTTGCCATGCGGGCGAGATTTGTAACCATCGCGCCCAGAACGGCAGGGCTTTTGCCCTCAGTTGGCAACGCAGCAGCAAAATGAAATAGGCCACTACCAGCAGGGTAAACAGCGGTAAAAATACCGAGCCAAGAGACATCCACGACCAAGGTGCGAAATGGGCATAGAAGTGCCAGATTCGAGCGGGCTGATGTAAATCCGCACTCAGGGCCAACGGGGCCACGGTGCCGCTCACCACCGCCAGCGAAACGGCAGCCAGCTCCAGCCTAGATGCCTCAGACGCTGAACGCCAGCGTAGCCAGGCCGCAATAGCAACACTGCTACATGCCAGACCGATGAAAAAGAAATACTGAACCGCCCAGGGCAACCAGGCGATCTCCTGCGGGCGAGCCATCACTTCGCGGATCATGAGTGTACCTCCTGCCACAGCGCCGGTTGTCCCCGGACATGGCTGACAAATGCCTCATCCAGCCCCAGATAAAACACCTGTGGGTGCGTCCCCTGCTCGGGTTTCAGCACCTTTAGCTCCCCACGATGCTGTTCCAACGTGCGCCTCAGGGTGCCTTGTTCATCGTTAAGATCGCCGATCATGCGCGCACCGCCGACACAGGATTCAACGCAGGCAGGCAACAGCCCGACATCCAGGCGGTGGACGCAGAAGGTGCATTTATCCGCGGTTTGGGTTTCATGGTTGATAAAGCGCGCCTCATAGGGGCAGGCTTGCACACAGTAGGCGCAGCCGACGCAGCGGGTGTTATCAATCACCACAATGCCGTCCTGACGCTGGAAGGTCGCCTGAACCGGGCAGACCGGCACGCAAGGCGGGTTATCGCAGTGATTGCATAGGCGCGGTAGCAGCACGTTGGTGGGGATGCGCTGGCTATCCGTGACGACCTGATACTGCAGTACAGTGGTGCGAAACTGCCCCTGTGGCAGCTGATTCTCTACCGCACAGCTAACCGTGCAGGCCTGGCAGCCAATACAGCGGCGCAGATCGATCAACATCGCCATACGCTTTTTGCCGTCGCCTTCACGCCGCTCGGGTTGCAGCTGCCAGCCGGAGTGCGCCAGCGGTACCAACGCGGCCCCCGCCGTCAGGACACCGAGGCGTTGTAAAAATTGTCGTTTTCCACTATCCATTGATTTCTCCCAAAAAGTATCAACCGGGGAGCTGATACAAAGGAGTGTAAAAGTGGCGTACGACCGCCCATATTGTGGTTTACCACATTCCCTACTGCGGCTTGATCCAGGACAATTCTGGCGGGCGATCGAGATCATAAAAATGGAGATGATGTGAAAAAAGCAGTACTGATGATCTTGTTATGCAGCTGGTTGAGCCCGGCCTGGGCAGGGCAATGGACCATCGCCGTGCTGGCATTACGCGGCGATACACATGCCCTGGCCCAATGGCAGCCGTTAATTAACCATCTCAATCGTCAGTTCCCAGACGAAAGCTTTCAACTGTTGCCGCTGAACCTGGCCGATATGGGGGAAGCCGTCAGCAACGGCCAGGTCGATTTTCTGCTCACCAACCCGGCGCAGTATATTCAGTTGGACAATAGTTACCCGTTACGCTGGTTGGTCTCCTTACGCTCCAGCAAAAATCAGCAGAATGCCTCAAACAACGTGATAGGCAGCGTGATATTGGTACGCCGCGATAGCACCGTAACCAAGGCTACTCAGCTCACCGGTAAAAAAGTGGGCGCGGTCTCCCCTGACGCTTTTGGCGGCTATCTGCTGGGCTATAAGGAGCTACTGGCCGCTGGCGTACATCCGGAAAAAGATCTGCAACTGCACTTCAGCGGTTATCCCGTGGACGCCCTGCTTTATCTGCTGCGCGATAAGGCGCTGGACGCGGCCATAGTGCCGGTTTGCCTGCTGGAAGAGATGGAGAAAGAGGGATTACTAAAGGCCAGTGATTACCGTGCCCTGCTGGCCAAACCCAGCACGCAGCCCTGCCTGACCAGCAGCGTGCTTTATCCCAACTGGTCATTTGCCGCCTTGAACCACGTGCCCGATCCCCTGGTCGATGAGCTAACCCGCCAGCTGTTGCAAATGGATACCCCTGGTCTCCCTGCCTGGGGCGCTCCCGCCTCATCCCGCCAGGTGGACCTTCTGCTGCGCGATCTGGATCGCCATCCAGCACAGCGTTCACTCTGGCAAGAGATACACAGTTGGGCATTGCAACATCTGCTCCTGCTTGGCGCACTCGCCGGGGGCATGCTACTGCTTGGCGCTAATCATCTGTGGATCGGCCACCTGGTACGCCAGCGTGGGCGCGAGCTAGAACAAATGCACACGACGCTGCGGGCCAGAGAAGCAGCGCTAACCCGTGCGCAACGCCTCAGCACCCTGGGTGAGATGGCTTCCGGTTTCGCTCACGAACTTAACCAGCCTCTGGCGGCAATACGCCACTATGCCGAAGGCTGCCGTATTCGCCTTGAGCGCAGCGATCCGCAGCACGAGCTGTTACCGATCCTCGAACAGATTGGCCAACAGGCGCAGCGAGGGGCAGAAACCATCGTCAATCTGCGCCAATGGGTCAGCAAAACGCCACACCATGAAAGCGCACAATGGCTAACCCTACGCCCTCTGGTGGAAAACGTTATCAAGCTGATGCGCATCGAACAGCATTACCCTCAGTGCCGTTTGGTCGTCATCATCGCCCCGAAAAGCCAGTTGTATAGCCAGGCTACGCTGTTGGAGCAGGTGCTCACCAACTTGTTAAGCAACAGCCTGCAGGCCGGTTCCCAGCAGATCACCCTGCGGCTGGAAACCGATGGCGATCGGCAGACGCTGATACTGGAAGACGATGGCGGCGGCCTCAGCGCCGAACAGTTAGCACAGCCGTTCGTGCCTTTTCGCAGCACTAAATCGGAAGGACTTGGCCTGGGGCTGGTGATCTGCCAGCGGCTGCTAAGGAGCCAACAGGGTGAGCTGACGCTGGAAAATTATTCGATATCGCCACAACGGCAGGGGCTACGCGTTACCCTGCACTTCCCTGGGATCAAGAAGGAAACATGCCATGGCGCTGATACATCTGGTCGATGACGATCTGGCGGTCACCGATGCCAGCCGCTTTTTACTCGAAGGGCTGGACTATCGGGTGAAGATCTGGAACGACAGCCAAACCTTTATCGACCAAGTCGCCCCTTACCAATGCGGCGTCGTAATGCTGGATATTCGCATGCCGGGGATCGATGGGCAGCAAATCCATCAGCGGCTACGTGAGCGTGAAAGTACGCTGGCGGTGGTGATCGTTACCGGCCATGGCGATATCGCCATGGCCGTAGCGGAGATGAAATTGGGAGCGTTGGATTTCCTGCAAAAGCCGATTGCTACCGCACCGCTGATCGACGCACTGGAACGGGGGATCGCCCATTCTCAACGTCAGGTGGAGCGCTACCAGTTACAACAGCGTTTCAGTACGCTGACCTCACGCGAGCGTGATATCGCCAGCGCCGTTGCCGCCGGTATGACCAACAAGGCCATTGCCGATCGTTACTTCGTCGCCGTACGCACCGTAGAGGTACACCGCTCTAAAGTGATGGAGAAGATGCAGGCCACCAGCCTGGCGGAATTGGTAAGCTCATTGAACCTGTTGGCGACGCAGGAGCAAAAAAAATGCCGGGCAGAGTAAACTGACCGGCATCTGGTTCAGACGGTGCGTGGCTTATTCAGCCACACACCGGGCAATCACGGCAGGATCGAAGGCTGATCGGCGCCCTCTTTCTCCACTTTCTGCTGCAGCATGTGTTCGCGTTTCATACCCAGTTTCAACGCCAGCGCAGAGGCGACGTAGATAGAGGATATGGTACCGATAGACACACCGATCAGCATGGTCAGGGAGAAGCCCTGCAGCATCGCGCCGCCGAAGATGTACAGCATCAGAACCACCATCAGCGTAGTGGCGGAGGTCATGATGGTACGGCTCAGCGTCTGCGTCAGCGAGACGTTCATGATTTCATAAGGCGTACCGCGACGGATCTTGCGGAAGTTCTCACGAATACGGTCAGAAACCACGATACTGTCGTTCAGCGAGTAACCGATCACCGACATCAAGGATGCCACGATGGTCAGGTCAATCTCGATATGGAACAGCGACAGCACGCCCATGGTGATGACCACGTCGTGCGCCAGGGCGATAACGGCCCCCGCGGCCAAGCGCCATTCAAAACGGAAGCCCACGTAAATCAGGATACAGATCAACGCCACCAGCAGCGCCATGCCGCCGGTTTGTGCCAGTTCTGCCCCTACGCTCGGGCCAACGAATTCAATACGCTTGACGGACGCATTCTTATCGACGGATTCGTTGATCACGCCAATAACTTTGTTACCCAGTTCCTGGCCTGCGGTACCGACCGCCGGTGGCATACGCACCATCACGTCACGGCTGCTGCCAAAGTTCTGGATAATCGGGTCCTGGAACCCGGCTTTTTCCAACGTATCGCGCATCAGGTCCAGATTCGCGGGTTGCTCCAGGGTAATTTCAATCACCGTACCACCGGTGAAATCCAGACCCCAGTTAAACCCACGCACGGACATGGTGGCGATCGACGCTACCAACAGCACCAAAGAGATGCCGAAGGCCAGGTAATCCCAGCGCATAAAGTCATAGACTTTACGGCCGTAGTTGAGTTGTTCAACAGTATAATCCTGTGCCACAACGCACTCCTCAGATAGACAGCTTGTTAATGCGCTTGCCGCCGTAAAGCAGGTTGACGATGGCACGGGTACCGACAATCGCGGTGAACATGGACGTCGCCACACCGATTGCGGTGGTAATTGCAAAGCCCTTGATCGAACCGGTACCGACTGCGTACAGAATGATCGCGGTGATCAACGTCGTGACGTTGGCATCAACGATACTGGAGAACGCGCCTTTATAGCCCTCATGGATGGCCTGCTGAATGGATCGTCCATTCTTCAGTTCCTCCTTGATACGTTCGTTTATCAGTACGTTGGCATCAACCGCCACCGCCAGCGTCAGCACGATCCCGGCAATCCCCGGCATGGTCAGCGTCGCCCCTGGTAGCAGAGACATCACGCCAACGATCAGCACCAGGTTAGCCATCAGCGCGGTAGAGGCGATCAGGCCAAACTTGCGGTACCAGACCACCATAAAGACGATCGAAGCCACCAGGCCCCATAGGCAAGCTTCCAGGCCCTGGGTGATGTTCTGTTGCCCCAAGGTTGGACCAATGGTCCGCTCTTCCACGATCTGGATAGGCGCAATCAACGCACCGGCACGCAGCAGCAGCGACAGCTGACGTGCTTCGTTCGGGTTGCTGATACCGGTGATACGGAAGCTGTTACCCAGACGTGACTGAATGTTCGCCACGTTGATCACTTCTTCCTGCTTCACCAGCACGGAACGGCCGTTGGCATCCTTCTTGCCGCTGTCTTTATACTCCACGAACAGCGTTGCCATTGGTTTACCAATGCTGTCTTTGGTGAAGTTGGACATGGCAGTACCGCCAGCGCTGTCCAGCGAGATATTTACCTGCGGCTGGTTGTACTCATCGGTGCTGGAGGTGGAGTCTGTAATGTGGTCACCGGTCAGGATGACGCGCTTGTACAGCACAACCGGTTGGCCTTCACGGGTGTATTTCACCTCGGAGTCACCCGGTACACGGCCATTGGCCGCAGCGGTCGCATCCGCGTTGGTATTGACCAGACGGAATTCCAGCGTAGCGGTCGCACCCAAAATTTCTTTGGCGCGTGCCGTATCCTGGATACCCGGCAACTCAACAACGATACGATCGGCACCCTGGCGCTGTACCAACGGTTCGGCAACGCCGAGCTGGTTAACACGATTACGCAGGATGGTAATGTTCTGCTGCACCGCATACTCACGCGCTTCGCTCAGGCGAGCGTCGGTCATCGTTGCTTTCAGGGTGTTGCTGCCATTGGCAGAAAGCACCAGATCGCGCTGACGTGGCGTCATGTAGCTGATGGCCTGGTCGCGAGCGGCGTCGTCACGGAAGCGGACTTCCACGCCGTTGTTGTCCAACTTGCGGATCGCAGCGTAAGGAATGCCCTTTTCACGCAATTCGCTGCGCAGGGTATCCATAGTTTGTTCTTGCAACTTGCTCAGCGCGGTGTCCATGTCGACTTCCATCAGGAAGTGCACGCCACCACGTAAATCCAGACCCAGCTTCATCGGCTCGGCGTTGAGCATCGCCAGCCAGGCAGGCGTTGCCGGGGCGAGGTTCAATGCGACGACATATTTGTCACCCAGTTCCGCCATCAAGGCTTCACGGGCGCGCAGCTGAACGTCAGGATCTTTAAAGCGAGCCAGGATGGCACCGTTTTCCAGCGCAATCGACTTGCTCGCAATATTGTCTTTTTCTAATACAGTACGGACTTGGTCCAGCGTAGTTTCACTGGCGGCGACTCCGCGCGCGCCAGTGATCTGTACGGCCGGATCCTCTCCGTAAATGTTGGGAAGCGCATATAGCAGTCCGACGAGGATCACCACGATCAACATCAGATACTTCCACAGAGGATAACGGTTTAGCACGGCAGTTCCCTTAGGGAAAACAAAATTACAGGGCCTTCATAGTACCTTTCGGCAGAACGGCCGCCACGAAGTCACGCTTGATCATCACTTCCGTGGTGTCATTCAGCGCGATGGCAATAATACCGGTATCTGCCACTTTAGTGACACGGCCAATCAGACCACCGGTGGTCAACACTTCATCACCCTTGCCGATGGAGTCCATCAGTTTTTTGTGCTCTTTAGCACGTTTCTGCTGTGGGCGCAGGATCATGAAATAGAAAATCAGACCAAACACCACCAGCATAATGATCAGAGAGTACGGGCTACCCTGAGATGGAGCCCCTGCTGCTGCCACTGCATCGGAAATGAAAAAGCTCATTAAAATTCCCTCATTAATTTATCAATTATCAATTCAAGCGTTTAAAGGTGGTATCGGTTTGCCGATCCGACCATAGAAATCCGCCACAAACAGCTCTAATTTACCCTCTTCAATGGCCTGGCGTAAACCCGCCATCAAACGTTGGTAATAGCGCAAGTTATGGATGGTGTTCAATCGCGCACCGAGAATTTCGTTGCAGCGATCGAGATGATGCAAATAGGCACGACTATAATGGCGACAAGTATAGCAATCGCACTCACTGTCCAGCGTGGAAGTATCATCCTTATGCTTGGCATTACGGATTTTTACCACACCGTCCGTCACGAACAAATGGCCGTTACGGGCATTACGCGTTGGCATCACGCAGTCAAACATGTCGATGCCGCGACGCACGCCTTCAACCAGATCTTCCGGCTTGCCAACCCCCATCAGATAGCGTGGCTTATCTTCTGGAATTTGTGGGCAAACGTGTTCAAGAATGCGATGCATATCCTCTTTTGGCTCACCTACCGCCAAACCGCCCACAGCGTAACCATCAAAGCCGATCTCCACCAGCCCTTTTACCGATACATCACGTAAATCTTCGTAAACACCGCCTTGGATAATGCCGAATAACGCATTGTTGTTATTCAGTTCATCAAAACGCTGGCGGCTGCGCTGTGCCCAACGCAGAGACATTTCCATCGAACGCTTGGCATAGTCCCAATCCGCCGGGTAAGGCGTGCATTCGTCGAAAATCATCACGATGTCTGATCCCAGATCGTACTGGATCTCCATCGATTTTTCCGGGCTGAGGAACACCTTATCGCCGTTGATCGGGTTACGGAAATAAACGCCTTCCTCTTTAATCTTGCGCATTGCCCCCAGGCTGAACACCTGGAAACCACCGGAGTCGGTCAGGATCGGCCCGTGCCACTGCATAAAGTCATGCAGATCACCGTGCAGCTTCATGATCTCCTGCCCTGGGCGCAGCCACAGGTGGAAGGTGTTACCCAACAGGATCTGCGCACCGGTGTCTTTCACTTCTTCCGGCGTCATGCCTTTGACCGTGCCATAGGTCCCCACTGGCATAAAGGCCGGGGTTTCCACTACGCCACGCTCAAAGACCAGGCGGCCGCGACGAGCACGGCCATCGGTTGTCTGTAATTCGTACTTCACAAAACCTCCAGCGTCAGAGATACAGTCTGACGTCATTAAAACAGGACCACGCAGTGTGCGTAGCCCGGGAATTTATTTCCCGACGGATTCGCTTTCCGCCAGTGGATTACGGCTGATAAACATGGCATCGCCGTAGCTGAAGAACCGGTACTTCTCAGCCACCGCCTGATGATAGGCGTTCATGGTGTTTTTATAGCCGGCAAACGCCGAGACCAGCATGATCAGGGTGGATTCCGGCAGGTGGAAGTTGGTTACCAGCGCATCGATCACCTGATAGTGATATCCCGGATAGATAAAGATGCTGGTATCGCCGAAGAAGGGCGCGATCAGCGCATCCTGGCAAGCATTGGCCGCGCTTTCCAGCGAACGCACCGAAGTGGTGCCCACGGCAACCACCCTTTTGCCGCGCGCCTTACAGGCTAATACCGCATCCACCACATCCTGCGGCACTTCTGCATACTCCGCATGCATCACATGCTCTTCAATGGTTTCCACCCGCACCGGCTGGAAAGTGCCAGCGCCAACATGCAAGGTGACAAACGCCATCTCAATGCCCTTGGCGCGCAACGCGGCCAACAGCGGCTCATCAAAATGCAGGCCCGCCGTCGGGGCCGCTACGGCACCCGGCTTTTCGCTGTAGACGGTCTGATACAGTTCGCGGTCGGCGTCTTCATCCGGGCGATCGATATACGGTGGCAGTGGCATATGGCCCACCGCGTTAAGGATAGTGAACACGTCACGATCGTCGTTAAACCGCAGTTCGAACAGCGTGTCATGGCGCGCGACCATGGTGGCGGCAATGCTTTCGTCATCGCCCAGCAGCAGTTCGGTGCCCGGCTTGGGTGATTTGGAGGCACGTACATGGGCCAGTACCCGATGATCGTCCAACACCCGCTCGACCAGCACTTCTATCTTACCGCCGCTGACCTTGCGGCCAAACAGGCGCGCAGGGATCACGCGGGTATTGTTAAACACCAGCAGATCACCCGCTTCCAGGTTATCCAGCAGATCGGTGAACACGCCGTGCGTCAGGCCTCCGCTTGGCCCGTCCAACTGCAGCAAACGGCAACCGCTACGCTCAGGCTGTGGATAGCGGGCAATCAAAGACTCGGGGAGCTCAAAAGAAAAATCGGCGACGCGCATGGGTATTCACTTCTTCAGCTAGCTAATTGGGAAAAAACAGGCGGTACAGTCTAAAGCCGCGGGCGGCAAGCAGCAAGGAATAAGGAGGAATTGCATGACTTGGGTTATAGTTGGCAGATGAATTTTCTCGCTCATCTCCATTTGGCCCAGCTTGCGGAAAGCTCGCTGCTTGGCAACCTGCTCGCCGATTTCGTGCGCGGCAACCCCGCAGGTGATTACGACCCAGCGGTAGTGGCTGGCATCATGATGCATCGGCGCGTCGATGTTTTGACCGATATCCAACCGGAAGTCAAAGCCTGCCGCGACTATTTCAGCCCGCAATTCCGCCGCGTCGCCCCCATTACGCTCGACGTGGTTTGGGATCACTTTCTGGCCCGCCACTGGCAACAGCTTGAACCGACGTGCAGCTTGCAGAGCTTCACCCAGCAAGCTCGTAACCTGATTGTGCCGCATCTGCCGCAAACGCCACAGCGCTTCCAGAACCTGAACAGCTATCTTTGGCCCGAACGCTGGTTGGAGCGTTACGCCGAGCTACCGTTTATCGGCGATGTATTAGAGGGCATGGCTAGCCGCCGTCCACGACTGGCCGCACTGGCTGGCTCCTTTGCCGACGTGGAGCACCAGTATCATCAGCTTGAAACACAGTTCTGGCAGTTTTATCCCCGAATGATGGAACAGGCCAGAAACAAGTCATTGTGATCGCTGGATAAAAAGCCCTATTACTCATTCAGTTAACGGAATGTGGCTTTTTGTCCTTGCCCTTTTGTACGAAAAGGTTATTTTGAAAGACTGCTAAATTTATTCTCTCGGTTTGATAGGTGGAAGCTATCTCATTGATTGGTCTTTCACCCTTCCCTCACCGAGTGGTGGCCCTTATACTGGCCCCTGCTTTTACATCAACCCATTGAACTACTATTACAGGAGTAATTATGGTCCTGGTAACTCGTCAAGCCCCTGACTTCACCGCTGCAGCCGTTTTAGGCAATGGCGAAATCGTAGAAAACTTCAACCTGAAGAAGCACCTGAACGGCAAACCAGCCGTACTGTTCTTCTGGCCGATGGACTTCACCTTCGTATGTCCTTCTGAGCTGATCGCTTTCGATCACCGCTATGAAGAGTTCCAGAAGCGCGGCGTTGAAGTTGTAGGCGTTTCCTTCGACTCAGAATTCGTCCATAACGCATGGCGTAAAACCCCTGTCGACAAAGGCGGCATCGGTGAAGTGAAATACGCAATGGTTGCTGACGTTAAGCGCGAAATTCAGAAAGCTTACGGCATCGAACACCCAGAAGCGGGCGTTGCCCTGCGTGGTTCTTTCCTGATCGACAAGAACGGCATTGTTCGTTCCCAGATCGTCAACGACCTGCCAATCGGCCGTAACATCGACGAAATGATCCGTACCGTTGACGCGCTGCAATTCCACGAAGAGCACGGCGAAGTGTGCCCAGCTCAGTGGGAAAAAGGCAAAGCAGGTATGGGCGCATCTCCAGACGGCGTAGCTAAATACCTGTCTGAGAACGCTTCCAAGCTGTAATTTCAGTCTGTAAGTGTCAGAGCCGGTCAGCCCTGCTGGCCGGTTTTTTTTATGCCCAAAATCGGTGCAACCGCTCCCCTCCAGTGCAATACTCCCCTGTTTCGCTTCACATTTTTCACTTCTCCTACCGTCGTATTCCCTATCCATGGCTACTCTTCATAGGTTGGCCTGCGCTTTGCAACACCGGCGGGACAAATAAAAACACAGGGATCAACACAGGAGTCGTTATGTTTTTGCAAAAATGGAGTCAACCGCTGACCTTGGCAGCCTTGCTGGTCAGCAGCCAGCTATATGCCGCCTCAAACCCGGCGGTGGAAGCGCAAAATGGCATGGTGGTCACCTCGCAGCATCTGGCCTCACAGGTCGGCGTAGATATTCTCAAGATGGGGGGCAACGCGGTGGATGCTGCGGTCGCGGTTGGCTATGCCCAGGCGGTAGTTAACCCTTGCTGCGGCAATATCGGCGGCGGCGGCTTCATGACTCTGCATCTGGCCGATGGCACCGATACCTTTATCAACTTCCGTGAAACCGCTCCGGCGGCGGCCAGTGCCGACATGTATCTTGATGCGCAAGGCAAGGTGAAAAAAGACGCCAGCCTGTACGGTTATCTGGCCGCTGGCGTACCGGGAACGGTGCTGGGGATGGAGACCGCACGTAAAAAGTACGGCAAGCTGAGCCGCGAACAGGTGATGGAACCGGCCATCAGGCTGGCCCGTGAGGGCTTTATCCTGACGCGGGCCGATACCGATATTCTCGACACCACCGTCGCACGCTTCAAGCAAGACCCGGAGTCAGCCAAAATCTTCCTGCGTAAAGACGGTTCTGCGCTGCAACCGGGCGATCGCCTGGTGCAAACTGACCTGGCTAACACGCTGGAAGCCATCGCCAAAGAAGGCCCCTCCGCGTTCTATCAGGGAAAAATCCCGCAGGCGGTTGAAGCTGCTGCCAAACAGGGGGGAGGCATTCTCACCGCCGCCGACTTCGCCAACTACAAAGTGACCGAGGCTACTCCGATAACCTGTAGCTATCGCGGTTATAAATTCGTCTCTGCGCCACCGCCTAGCTCCGGCGGCGTCACACTGTGCGAGATCCTCAATATCGTTGAGGGTTACGATCTGAAAAGCATGGGCTTTAACTCAGCGGCGGCGATCCACACCATGACCGAGGCGATGCGCCATGCTTATATGGACCGCAATACCTATCTCGGCGACCCCGAGTTTATCAAGAATCCGATCGATCGGCTGGTGAGCAAAAGCTACGCCGATGAGATCCGTAAGAAAATCGTCGCCAATCAGGCTACGCCTTCCGTCAATGTACAACCGGGGATGGAGCCGCACGAAAAGCCGGAAACCACCCACTATTCGATTGTCGATCATGAAGGGAATGCTGTATCAACCACCTATACCGTCAACGGCCGTTTTGGTGCCGTGGTGATCGCACCGGGCACCGGCTTCTTCCTCAACGATGAGATGGATGATTTTACCGTCAAGGTCGGTGAGAAGAATCTCTATGGCCTGGTACAGGGAACGGCCAACGCCATCGCCCCCGGTAAGCGCCCACTATCCTCCATGAGCCCTACGCTGGTGACCAAAGACAACAAAATCTTTATGGTGCTCGGCTCGCCGGGCGGTTCACGTATCATTACCATCACGCTACAAACTGCGCTGAACGTGATCGATCATGGCATGGCCCCGCAGGAAGCAGTGGATGCCCCGAGGATCCATCATCAATGGTTGCCGGATGAGGTCTATTACGAGCAACGCGGTGTCTCTGCTGATACGCTGAAAATCCTCAAGGAGATGGGCTACAAGATGGTTGAGCAAACCCCTTGGGGCGCCGCAGAGCTGATTATGGTGGGATTACCAGGCGCCGCGGGTGTCAGCCCGGCCAACTCGGGTAATGATTCTGCCGTTTCTGGACGCGTACGTGAAGGCTACCTGTACGGAGCCAATGACGTACGCCGTCCGGCTGGATCTGCAGTGGGATACTGACGAATCAGGTTTACCCGCCGATTGGCGGGTAAACCTTTAGCAAACGTCAGCTACGTAGCCGCCACACGCTGGCCGACTCGGCTGCCAACTGCAACCGCAAGCCACCTTCCTGCGCAACCCGTTCGCCTTCCCCTTCCACTAGCTGCCATTTACCCTCTCGCAACAGCGGGCTATAAGGCAGTTCAACTTCTCCACTATCGCTGCGCTGCAACGCCACCAGTACCTGCTCCCGCTGGTAAGTACGCACAAACACCAGCGTCTCCCCTTGCGCATACAGCACCTGGCAGCCGCCACGGCGTAACGCCTTACTCTGCTTACGCAGTGCCGTCAGGCGGCTGAACAAGGCTAACAGTGGCCGATCCCATTGGCTTTCGTCCCAAGGGAATGTCTTACGGCAGAAGGGATCGTTGCCGCCATCCAGACCAATTTCATCACCGTAATACAGGCAAGGCACGCCAATCCACGCCAGCAGCCATACCGCCGCCATCTGCATACGGCGCGGATTGTTATCCAGCAAGGTCAAGAAACGCGCCGTGTCGTGGCTATCTAACTGATTGAACTGGATCAGTTGGCGGTTATGGGGCAATCCGGCCCGGTAACCGTCCATCCACTGCGCACAGTCTGCCGCATCCAGCAGCACCGGATGATAAGCCACGTCGACACCGGCCAGAAACGCCCTAACCGGCAAGGCAAAGCCCATATAGTTCATGGCGGCGTCTTCAACCCCGGCATGCAGCCAGCGGCGCGCGTCGCCAAAATGTTCGCCCAGCACATAGGCATCTGGGTTCTCTTGCTTGATTGCCTGATACATTCCGGCCAGGTGATGTAGGTTCCCCGCTGCACCGCCGTTTTCCCCCAGCATATGCACCACGTCCAACCGCCAGCCATCGATGCTGTACGGCGGGCGTAACCAATGACGTACTACGCTATTGTCCGCCCGATAAATAGTATCGACCACCTGCGGTTCGGCAAAGTTGAGCTTGGGCAGATTGGTATTGCCCTTCCAGCTCAGCACGTTACCGTCCGGATAGAAGTTGAACCAGCCACGATACGGGGAATCGGGATGATGGCACGCCCCCCCCTCTGCCTGTTGATAACGATCGAACCAGGGATGGGAATCTCCGGTGTGGTTAAATACGCCGTCCAGCACCAGTTTCATTCCCACCTTGTGAGTGCTTACTCGCAAACGCAGCAAGGCGTCATTACCGCCAAAATAGGGGTCGACCTGATAGTAATCTTCGGTATCGTACTTATGGACGCTGGGTGAGGTGAAAATCGGGTTCAGATACAGGGCGGTGACACCAAGCCGCTGCAAGTAGGGCAGCTTCTCGCTGATGCCATCCAGATCGCCACCATAGAAAGTCGAAGCAGCGTGCTCATCCTCAAGCGGATGTTGCCAGTCACGACGTATCACATCACTTCCGGCGGCATGATGGTGATAACTGCCACTCTGGATGCCATGATCCCCGCCGCTGCTGGCAAAGCGATCGGGGAAAATCTGATAAAACACCTGATCGGCCACCCAACCTGGGCTGCTATCTGGTTCATCTACGGCAAACTGTGCCAGCTGCCCCGGAGGGGTCAGCGACCAGCCCTGCGGGCCAAACCACTGCTGACGATCGGCCCACAGCAGTTTAAAACAGTAGCGCCGTACCGGTTCCCCTTCGTGCAGCGTCAGGCTGGCCTGGTAGCGCCAGAGCCCCTCTACCGCCTTAGGCTTCATGATCAGCAACCACTCTTCATTGTCTGGCTCGACGCGTAAAAAAACCTGTTCAGGCAACTCATCACTTTGTAACCACAAAGCGATCTCCAGACGCTGCCCCTTATTCACCACAAAGGGTGGAACCGGCTGATGCCAGGCATTTAGCATGAATTTTCTCCTGTTGTAGCAAACCCAATCGACGACGAATGCAATGCCACGCACCATGCCACGTTGAGCACCTTTCTCCCTCCTCTTTCAGTCATAAACTCGGGGATGAGCCGAGGGGTGGAGATGCTGATTTACAATGTAAAAGTGGGTAAACAGACACATATCATGCCCGATAAGCTTTAGGCTAACGGGTTTTAGCTTTATTGGATGTTTTTTACGTAGTTTGGAGGGAGCGGGTATGCAACAACAAATAAGACAATGGCTGGAAAGCATTGGGCTGGAATTCACCGACATGGTGTCGCTGGCGATGGTGCTTGGGCTGATCGCACTGATTTCCGTGGTGATCCATCTGGTGCTGCACCGCGTGGTGCTGACCGCTATCCAGCGCCGTGGCCAACATTCACAACATCTCTGGCAGCAGGCCATCACCCAACATAAACTCTTCCAGCGTGCCGCCCTACTGCTGCAAGGGGTGATCATCAATGTGCAGGCGGTGCTGTGGCTGCATAATGGCAGCCAGACTCAGGCAATTATCGTCACTGCGGCGCAGGTGTGGATCCTGTTATTCTCCCTGCTGACGTTGTTCTCACTGCTCGACACGCTGTTGGCTCTGATGCGCCAAAGCCCGCTTGCCAATCAGCTCCCGCTGCGTGGCATCTTTCAGGGTGTGAAACTGGTCGCCGCCATTTTTATCGGCATCATGATCATCTCACTGCTGATGGGCCGTTCACCGCTACTGTTACTCAGCGGTTTAGGGGCCATGACGGCCGTCTTGATGTTGGTGTTTAAAGATCCCATTCTTGGCCTGGTCGCCGGGATCCAACTTTCCGCCAACGATATGTTGAAAATCGGCGATTGGCTGGAGATGCCCAAATACGGTGCCGACGGCGCGGTCACCGATATCGGCCTGACCACGGTCAAGGTTAGAAACTGGGACAACACCGTCACCACCATTCCCACCTACGCACTGATCTCTGATTCGTTCAAGAACTGGCGTTCGATGTCTGAATCCGGTGGCCGCCGCATCAAGCGCAGCATCAATATCGACACCACCAGCGTGCACTTCCTGACGTCAGAGGAGCGGGAACGCCTCAACCGCAACCCCCTGTTGCAACGCTATCTGAACGATAAAACCCAGGAACTGGGTAAGTACAATCAGCAGAGCGAGGTGGACCTCAGTTCGCCGCTTAACGGCCGCCGCCTGACCAACGTCGGTACCCTGCGCGCCTATCTGGTGGCTTATTTACGTTCGCACCCGGGTATCCACCAGAATATGACGCTGATGGTGCGCCAACTGGCCCCAACGCCGGAAGGGTTACCGCTGGAGATTTACGCCTTTACCAACACGACGGTGTGGGCAGAATACGAAGGGATTCAATCGGATATCTTCGATCATCTGCTGGCGGTGATCGGCGAATTCGATTTGCGCATTCACCAGACGCCAAGCGGCAACGACATGCGCAGCATGCTGGCAAACCTGCAACCCGCGCCCAATACCCCCTGACGTAACCTGACGAAATTATTTCTGTTGGTAATTATCTTCAACCGATTGCCAACAGATATCTCCTCTGACTTTCTTTCTGCCGCCGAATGGCTATTAATACGCACACGCCATTTTACTGTTCGGAGCAGGCATCTTGTTAACATCGTCAAAACACCGTCTGATCACCTTATTGGCCACGCTGATGTTTGCTGGCTACCTGCACAGCGCCACCCTGGACGAAAGCCAGATGAGCCGCACATTGCAACCAGCGCTCAGCGCCTTGAGCAGCAGTATGATGGATATTCGCGAAGTACTGGCACGCTGCTCTGGAGAAGGGAGGGAAGAACGGTTATGCGAAAGCAGTTTGGTGATGGAGGCCAGAGCGGCCGGTGATGGCGATACGGAAGAGGAAAACATATTAATACGGTAGTGAGGAGCGTTGTCTTCAGTCTACTCCTCTCACCCTCTCCCAATGGAACCGATAGAGCTAGTTGATTGCTTTGCGTAATATCTTGCCTTTCTTGTTCTTACCCTCTGCTTTCCGAAACCGCACGGGCTAACTACGCGCTCAGGACAGCTCCCTCTCCCTGTGGGAGAGGGTTGGGGTGAGGGACAATCTTACTGCGTCAATACGGCTCGCTTTTTCTGGCGGTTCACCTTGATGTAGTAGCCCAGTAACAGCACTGCGACCCACACCAGCCCGGCATACAGGGAAATACGCGTCGTTGGGAAGTAACCGATCAGGCCGATGATAAACACCAGGAAGATGATGGCAACCACTGAAGTGAATACCCCACCGCGCAGTGGAAACGCCAGCTTGCTGACCTGATCCTTGCTCAAGCTGCGGCGGAAAGCGATCTGAGAGAACAGGATCATGATCCACACCCACACGGTGGCAAAGGTCGCCAGTGAAGCAATCACCAGGAACACGCTTTCCGGCATGATGTAGTTGAGATACACGGCGATCAGCATGGCCGCCATCATCACTACCACCGTCACCCACGGAATACCGCGTTTGGAAATTTTGCTGAATACCTGCGGGGCGTGCCCCTGCTCTGCCAGGCCATGCATCATACGGCCAACGCCGAACACGTCGCTGTTAATCGCCGACAATGACGCGGTGATCACTACAAAGTTAAGGATACCTGCCGCAATGGTGATCCCCATATGCTGGAAGGTCAGCACAAACGGGCTACCGTTGGTCCCCACCTGGTTCCACGGATAGATAGACATGATGACGAACAGCGTCCCGACGTAGAACACCAGGATACGCCAAGGTACCGAGTTGATGGCTTTGGGGATCGACACTTTAGGATCTTTGGCTTCACCGGCGGTAATGCCAATGATTTCAATCCCACCGTAGGCAAACATCACCAGTTGCAGCGACAGGATCATGCCAATAAAGCCGTTACTGAAGAAGCCGCCGTTAACCCACAGGTTGTGTATCCCGGTCGGTTGCCCCCCGTTGCCGATGCCCCAGACGATGATGCCGATACCGGCGACAATCATGATGATAATGGTCGCCACCTTGAAGAACGAGAACCAGAACTCCAGTTCACCGAACACCTTCACGCTCATCAGGTTGATGGCACCGATAATCAGCACCACGCTCAACACCCAGATCCAATGCGGCACTTCCGGGAACCAGACGCCCATGTAGATGCCGAAGGCCGTCACGTCGGCAATGGCAACGATCAGGATTTCAAAGCAATAGGTCCAACCGGTAATGTAACCTGCCATCGGCCCAAGATAATCCTGGGCATAGCGCGAGAACGAGCTGGCCTGCGGGTTATTCACCGACATTTCGCCCAGTGCGCGCATGATGATAAAGGCAATGATACCGCCGATCAGGTAAGCCAACAGGACGCTGGGGCCAGCCATTCTGATGGCCTCTGCGGAGCCGTAAAACAGACCGGTACCAATGGCCGAACCTAGGGCCATAAAACGAATGTGGCGCGTGCTGAGGCCGCGCTTGAGCTTATTGGCTGGAGCTGCGGTGGGTGACTGTTGTTGCATGAAAATGACCCGTCTTTATTTAAACGTAAAAAAGCCACGGACAAGTCCGTGGCCTAAAATTCAGACCGTAGGTTTAAGGGTGAGCAGTCACTTGGCTGCGTGCAAAAACCCGATCATAAATCGCGACCAGTACCAGCATCAGCAGCGAAGGTGGCAACCATGCCAGCCCCTGCGCCGCCAGCGGCAGGTGATTGGTCCATTCTGGCATCAAATGCTGGAAGTTGGACGCTTTCACCGCATCAAGGATACCAAACAACAGGCTGACTAACATCACCGGCGCAACAATACGTGATGCACTGCTCCACCAACGCAGGGTGAAACTCAGCAGCACCAGCACGATGCAAGGCGGATAGATCGCAGTCAGCACCGGGATCGAAATCTGGATCAGGTGGCTCAGGCCGAGGTTGGACACCACCATCGAGAACAGGCCGAGAATGAATACCAGCGTTTTATAAGAGAACGGCAGGTATTGCTCGAAGAACTCCGCACAGGCACAGGTCAGGCCCACCGCGGTCACCATACAGGCGATGAAGATCAGCGCCGCCAGGAAGAAGCTGCCCAGGCCGCCGAAGGTATTTTGCACGTAGGCATGCAGCACTACCGCGCCATTAGTCGCATCCGGCGTCAACACGCCGCTGCCGGAGCCCAGCTTGAACAGGCTCAGGTAGACCAGCGTCAGACCCACACCGGCGATCAAACCGGCCAAGATGGTATAACGAGTCAACAGACCAGCGTCCTTCACCCCACGAGAACGTGCGGCGTTAACGATCACGATACCGAACACCATGGCGCCCAGCGTATCCATCGTCAGATAGCCGTTAACAAAGCCGGAAGAGAACGGCACGGTTTGGTAGGCATCTACCGCCGGGATCGGCGTCCCAGCAGGCCACATCACTGCGGCAATACCCAGCACGGCCAGCGCCACGATCTTCAACGGTGCCAGAATATGGCCCACGGTATCAAGCAAGCGGCCCGGATAGAGCGAGATGCCAATCACCAGCGCAAAATAGACCAAGCTATAGATAAACAGCGGCATGGCACCGTCACCGGTCAACGGCGCAATACCAACTTCAAAGGAAACGGTCGCAGTGCGCGGGGTGGCAAACAGCGGGCCAACGGCCAGGTAACACACCGTTGCCAGCAGCAGACCGGCGCTACGGCCAATCGGTGAGCTTAGTGCATCAACGCCGCCGCCAACGCGAGCCAGGGCAATCACGGTCAGCACCGGTAGACCTACAGCGGTGATCAGGAAACCAATCGCCGCAGTCCAGACGTGTTCGCCAGACTGCAAACCCACCATCGGCGGGAAGATGATGTTCCCGGCTCCGACGAATAAGGCAAAGGTCATAAAACCCAAAGCCAGAATATCTTTTGACGCTAAACGATGACTCATAATCTGTTGTGCTGCCTGTTGAAATAAAAAATTGCCGATAAGCATGGTGGCAAAAGTGCCCCACTTCGGTTCGGTTGCCGGCCTGCTCTCTCATCGTGATACCCATAGGCAACAGACAGCGCGCAATAGCAGCGTCTGACCTTGATAAAGGCGAATACTCATGATGACGAGCAGATTTTTAGACGTTTTTTCCCCTGCTGAATTCCAGGTCGCAATCAACGCAGAATGCTGAGGAAAATGGAGGTTTAGTCCGGCAATGGGGGTCAAGTTAAACGTTTATAGTGCCAAAAGGCAATACGCAGGACGGAAAGCAGAGTGATCGTCCAGATAATATCTCTCATCCAGTCGAACATAGGGGTTATCAATAAATATGCACTACATGATTTGTATTATTTTTGAGCACATCACTCACGAAATGTGAAACAAATGGTTACATTGTGCGTGAAAACACCAATAACCAGACACCATACGCGTGTCATGTGCTCATTTTACTGGCGCTTACCAGACCGACGCTGCGATATTGACCACGCTACGTAGCTTATCCCACTGCTGCTGCTCACTCAGACTGTTGCCCTCTTCGGTAGAGGCAAAGCCACACTGCGTGCTCAGGCTGAGCTGTTTAATATCGACGAACTGCGTTGCTTCCTTGATGCGTTGTTGCACCACCGCCGGATCTTCCAGCTCACCAGTCTTGGTGGTGATCAACCCTAGCACCACCTGCTGCTTGCCCGGCCTGATAAAACGCAGTGGCTCAAAACCGCCAGATCGTTCGTTATCATATTCCAGGAAGAAGGCATCAATATTGACCTGGCCAAACAGGATTTCCGCCACTGGCTCATAGCCACCTTCCGAGATCCAGGTGGAACGGAAGTTACCACGGCAAACGTGCAGACCAATGGTCAAGTCTTCCGGTTTACCGGCGATGGCTTTATTCAACACCTGGGCATAGGTACGGGCCAATTGCTCAGGATCTTCACCCCGCTCACGGATCTGGCGCTTCTGATCGTCGGAGCACAGATAGGCCCAGACGGTATCGTCGAGCTGCAGGTAGCGGCAGCCAGCGTCGTAAAAGGCTTTGATCGCATCGCGGTAGGTTTGTGCCAGATCGTCAAAGTAGCTATCCAGATCCGGGTACACCAGCGGGTCGATCGCCTTACGGCCACCGCGGAAATGCAGCACGCTCGGGCTCGGGATGGTCATCTTCGGTACCGCATCACCGGCTACGCTTTTCAGGAAACGGAAATCCTCCAGCATCGGATGGTTGCTAAAGCCCAGTTTGCCGGTCACCTTGATGCTGCGGGCCTTGGTTTGCACTCCGTTAAACTGAATGCCCTGCTCCACGTCATAGCCTTCTACACCATCAAGCCCCTCAAGGAAGTCGAAGTGCCACCAGGCGCGGCGAAACTCGCCATCGGTCACGACCTGTAAGCCGATCTCTTGCTGTTTGCCGACAATATGGCGAATTTGCTCGTTTTCTACTGCGCGCAGCTGGGCCGCGTCGATCTCACCATTCTGAAACTGCTGACGGGCCGTTTTCAGCGCCGCAGGGCGCAACAGGCTACCGACAACGTCGGCGTGAAAGGCATGGCTGGCTTTGGACATGTTCTGCTCCGATGATGCACTGAGGGCTAGCCGCCATCAGTTCCAATCATTGACAAGTTGAATTATTACGCTGGGTTACAAATAGACATCCAGACGTCTACACCGCTTGAGTGCATCCTTTCATGTCACCGGTTACTCGGCAATGGAGAAATTTTCATTGGTGTTGAATTAAATTCAAGTTGGCCGGACTAATCCAGCCCCAAGAGCGTGCGGGTTTTGCGCAGCGTAGCTGGCGGCAGCGGCAAATAACCGTCGTGATTAACCAGATCCTGCCCCTGCGCAGACAGCACTCGGTCGAGGAACGCCGCCGTCAGAGGTTCCAGCGGCTGGTTGGGAGCTTTGTTGATGTAGATATACAGGTAGCGCGCCAACGGATAGCTGCCGTTACGCACGTTGGTTTCGCTAGGTTCAATATAACGATCACCCGTTTCTGCCAGGGGCAACAACCGCACCCCGCTGGCACGAAAACCGATGCTGGCATAGCCAATACCGTTTAACGATCCGGCCACCGCCTGCACCACCGAGGCCGACCCCGGCAGTTCATTCACTCGCGCCATAAAATCGCCACCGCATAACGCACGCAGCTTGAAATACCCATAGGTACCCGAAGCGGAGTTGCGGCCAAAACGTTGCAAGGCACGTTGCTGCCAGCTGCCCTGCAGCCCTAGCGCTCCCCAGCGGTTAATCGGCGTGTTTTCCCCGCAGCGGCGGGTAGCGGAAAAGATTTGATCCAGCTGTTGCAGGTTCAAGCCACGTAGCGGATTGTCCTGATGCACCAGCACCACCAGCGCATCAACCGCGACCGGCACCGCCAGCGGCGCATAGCCATAGCGGTGCTCAAACGCCGACACTTCCGCCGCCTTCATTGGCCGGCTCATTGGCCCAAGCTGCGCCGCTCCTGCCGCCAATGCGGTGGGTGCCGTCGAGGAACCGGCAGCCTGCAGTTGCAGGTTCACGTTGGGATAGTGTCGGCTGAAATCCTGCCCCCACAGCGCCATCAGGTTGGCAAGGGTATCGGAGCCCACGCTGGACAGGTTGCCGGAAAGCATGCCATCCGGAGCAGCCACGGCCCCGCGGCCAACCAACAACAGTAGGCAAAGCAGCAAAGCTTGGGTAAATCGATTCATGGCGGGCTACCTGTTAATTTTTCACCGCATTCTCTGCTAAAGCCGCGGGAACAATCAACCGGTTAGGCAAGGTAAAGATAAAACGGGTGCCAATGCCTGGTTCGCTGAGGATCTCCAGCCGTGAATCATGATGGCTGAGCGCATGCTTCACGATGGCCAACCCGAGCCCACTGCCGCCGGTCTGGCGCGAACGCGCTTTATCCACGCGATAGAAACGCTCGGTCAGGCGCGGAATATGTTCGGCACCAATGCCCGGCCCGTTATCACTGACCTGGAACTGAGCCCCCTGCGGCGTCTGCTGCCAACTCACTTCGATATTGGTGCCCACCGGAGTATGGTTGACGGCGTTGTACACCAGATTGGAAACCGCACTACGCAGTTGATCCTCGTTACCGAACACCTGCAGATTTTCGTTCACCCGGAAATTGATCTGGTGATTACCACCGCTGAGCGACTGCGCCTCACGCTGCAATACCCGCAGCATTAACGGAATATCCACCTTCTCGTTCATATCCACGTTTGGTGCAGCCTCGATCCTGGAGAGCGTAAGCAACTGCTTCACCAGGCCATCCATGCGTTTGGTCTGCTCTTGCATGGTGCCCAAGGCTTTGCCACGCAGCGAACCATCCAGCTCTTCATCGCTCATCATCTCCAGGTAGCCTTGCAACACCGTTAACGGCGTACGCAACTCATGGCTGACGTTGGCGAAGAAGTTGCGTCTGGCCCCTTCCAGTTGGCGCATCTGGGTCACATCACGTGCCACCATCAGCAGTTGGCCTTCGGAATAGGGCATGATACGGAATTCGACAAAGTGCTCGTTATTCAGCTGTAGCGTCAGCGGCCGGGTAAATTCTTGCTGTTGCAGATAATGGCTGAATTCCGGATAGCGCAGCAGGTTGAGAATGTGTTGGCCGTTATCTTCCGGCCAGCGAAAGCCCAGCAGATGCTGTGCCAAGCCGTTGCACCAGAAGATATTGCCCTCAACGGTGGTCATCACTACCGCATCCGGTAAGGATTCGGCCCCACTGCGAAAGCGTTTGATCAACAGCGCCAGCTCACGGCGGCGGCGGCGATTACGCTGCTGCATCTGGTACAGGCCATAGAACAGCGGTTCCCAGCTCCAGCGTCCCGGCGGCGGCGTCATGCTGCGGTCTACCCACAACCAGTGGGAAAGTTTGAGTTGGTTATAAAAGTTCCAGGCCAGCGCGGCCAGCACCGAAACCAATAGCAGCCAGGGCAGATAACCGAAAATCAGCCCCAGCAATAAGGCAGGCAGGCAAAAAAGGGCCAGCTCCAGCGCCAGCCTCTTCCACGATAAACGTTCTAGCACGGTAACCTCTCCAGCGCTGTGCGATCAGTAGCGCGTTGAGAACCGATAACCGGTGCCGCGAACGGTTTGAACCATCTTGTCATGACCACTGGTCTCCAGCGCCTTACGCAGCCGGCGGATATGCACATCAACGGTGCGGTCTTCCACATAAACGTTAGTGCCCCAGACGTGATTAAGCAACTGTTCGCGGCTATAAACACGCTCCGGATGAGTCATAAAGAAGTGCAGCAGTTTGAACTCGGTCGGCCCCATCTCCAGCGCCTGCTCATTGGCCATCACCCGGTGCGAGGAAGGATCCAGGCTTAACCCCTGCATTTCAATCACTTCTTCTACTGCCATTGGTGAAATACGGCGCATCACCGCCTTGATACGTGCCACCAGCTCCTTGGGTGAGAAAGGTTTGGTGATGTAATCATCCGCACCAACCTCCAGGCCACGTACCCGATCCTCTTCTTCACCGCGCGCGGTCAGCATCATCACCGGGATATCCCGGGTCATCGCCTCGCGCTTCATATGCTTGATAAACTGAATGCCGGAACCACCCGGTAACATCCAGTCCAGTAACACCAAATCAGGGAACGGCTCAGACAGGCGCGTAACGGCACTGTCATAATCCTCGGCTTCCAACGGTTGGTAACCATTCTGTTCCAACACAAAGCACACCATCTCACGGATCGGCGCTTCGTCTTCCACCACCAGTATGCGTCTTGCCATCGTCAATCCTGCCAATGTGTTAGCGATCTCAGTTGATTGCGGTCGCCATTATGCGTCAGTTTTGTGACACTTTTATGAAAAAAAAGCCCGGTCGATCGCAGTAAGCATAGCGATTATTTCTGACGTTAAAGAAATATCATCATGCTTGAGTTACGATAAGGCCCGTTTATGCCCTTATCCTCCTGTTAGCGATGGAAGACCTATGCGCCTGATCCATACCTCCGACTGGCATTTGGGCCAGTACTTTTTCACCAAAAGCCGCGCCGCCGAGCATCAGGCCTTCTTAGGTTGGCTGATAGAACAGGTGGAACAGCAGCGGGTGGATGCGCTGATCGTCGCAGGCGATTTATTCGATACCGGCTCCCCGCCAAGCTATGCCCGTGAACTGTACAACCGCTTTGTGGTGGAGCTGCAACGTACCGGCTGCCAACTGGTGGTGCTGGGCGGCAACCACGACTCCGTGGCCACGCTGAACGAATCACGTGAGCTGCTTTCCTGCCTGAATACCACCGTGATTGCCAACGCGCAAAGCAAGCTTGAGCAGCAAATCGTGGTGCTCAATCAGCTTGATGGCCAACCAGGTGCGGTACTTTGCGCCATTCCGTTCCTGCGCCCACGGGATCTGCTCACCAGCCGCGCCGGTGAGTCTGGCAACCAAAAGCAGCAAGCTCTGCAAGAAGCCATCGCCGAACATTACCAAAACCTGTATCAGGCGGCCTGTACGCGCCGCGATGCGTTGGGTTTGCCACTGCCGATCGTCGCCACAGGCCATTTGACCACCGTGGGCGTCACCACCTCGGATTCAGTACGGGATATCTATATCGGCACGCTAGACGCCTTTCCGGCCCAGGCGTTCCCCCCTGCCGATTACATTGCGCTGGGACATATCCATCGCGCGCAGAACGTCGCCAGATCCGAGCATATCCGCTACAGCGGCTCGCCAATCCCACTGAGTTTTGACGAGTTAGGCAAAGCCAAAAGCGTGTTTCTGGTCGATTTTGCCGACGGTGCGCTGCAACAGATCACACCATTGGAGATCCCCATCTTCCAGCCCATGCAGCTGATCAAAGGTGATTTGCAGCAAATAGAGGCTCAATTACAGCAGTTTGCCGATTATCAGGGTGAACTCCCGGTTTGGTTGGATATCGAAGTAGCCACTCAGGATTACCTCAGCGATATTCAGCGCCGCATCCAACAGCTGGCGGAAGATTTACCGGTTGAAGTGGTGCTGCTGCGGCGCAGTAAAGAGCAACGTAGCCAGACCATTGCCCAGCAGGATAAAGAAACCTTGAATGAGTTAAGCGTCGGCGAAGTCTTCGAGCGCCGCTTGGCGTTGGAAGCCGAGATGGCCGAACCGCGCCAACAGCAGATGCGGCAGATGTTCCAGCAGGTGGTAGAAACCTTGCATCAGCATGAGGAGCCATCGGCATGAAGATCCTGAGCCTAAGGCTGAAAAACCTCAACTCGCTACAGGGCGAGTGGAAAATCGACTTCACGGCGGAACCCTTCGCCAGCAACGGCCTGTTTGCCATCACCGGCCCCACAGGAGCAGGTAAAACCACCCTGCTGGATGCCATCTGCCTGGCTCTTTATCACCAGACGCCGCGGCTGGAAGTCAGCGCCAGCCAGAACGAATTGATGACCCGCCACACCGCCGAATCGCTGGCAGAAGTGGAATTTGAGGTCAAAGGCGTCGGCTATCGCGCCTTCTGGAGCCAACGCCGGGCGAAAAACGATCCGGACGGCAACCTGCAGGCTCCCAAGGTGGAGCTGGCACTGCGGGCAGACGGCAAAATCCTGGCGGATAAAATTTCCGATAAAAAAGAGCTGATTGCCGCAATCACCGGGCTGGATTTTGGCCGCTTCACCAAATCGATGATGCTGTCGCAGGGCCAGTTCGCCGCCTTCCTGAACGCCAAGGCCAACGAGCGTGCCGAACTGCTGGAAGAATTGACCGGCACCGAGATTTATGGGCGGC
The DNA here is from genome assembly GCF_016428815.1 of Serratia sp. ASV30. NCBI lineage: Bacteria > Pseudomonadati > Pseudomonadota > Gammaproteobacteria > Enterobacterales > Yersiniaceae > Serratia > Serratia sp. ASV30. The sequence continues at coordinate 66,650 of NZ_JAELTL010000002.1, forward strand.
TATCGGCACAGGTCTTCGAACAGCACAAACAGGCGAAAAGCGATCTGGATGCTTTACATCACCGCGCCAGCGGGATTGAACTGCTCAATGATGAGCAGCGCCAGGTGCTGGAAAACCAGCTCGGGGAACTCGGAGCTGAAGAGCAGCTTCTTAGCCAACAGGCGCAGCAGCAACAGCATCAGTTGAGCTGGCTACAACGCTGGCAAACCATCCAGCAACAGACTCAGGATTATCAGCAACAGCTGGCTGTTGTGCAGCAGGAGTTTCAACTGTCCGAACCGCAGTTGCAACAGTTAGCTCGCAGTGAGCCTGCCGAGAAACTGCGCCCGTTGCTCAATGAGCGTAATCGTTGTCAGCGGGATAGTTTGGCGTTGCAGCAACAGATCGAACAGTTGGCTCAACAGCAAGAGCGGCAATTGGCCGAACTAATCCCGTTACAGCAGCAGTTGGATCAGACGCAAAAGGCCAGGCAAGCCCAGGCGGAACATCAGCAACAGCAGCAAACGCTGATAGATGACAAGGTGTTGCCGCTCGATCATCAGATTGCTCAGTCGCAAAACCAACTGGCAGAAGCGCGTAAACAGCATGCGGAGAGCCAGCGGCAGAGCGAAGAGCTGCGGCGCGCGCTGGAACAACTCACCGAAAGACGCGGCCAACTGGCTACCCTGGCGGGTCAATATCAGGCCAGGCAGCTTGAACTCACGGCGGCGCTGAATAGCCAACTCCAGCAGCAAGCCACGTTAGAGGCGCAATCCCCACAGGAGAAACTGCGTCACCGCCAGGCCGAACTGAGCGGCTTGCGCCCGGTTCGTCAACAGTTATCCAAACTGGCCTTACTGTTCCAGCAGAACCAGCAGCGCCTTGAGCAACAACGGCTCGAATTCACTACGCGCCAAAAACAGCTGACCGAAGTAGAAACCCAGCTCGATGCGGTGCGCCAGCAGTATAAACAGCAAAAAGCGCACCTGACAGACGTTGAGAAGACGCTTGAACTGGAAAAGCGCATCGTCAGTCTGGAAGCCGAACGGGCGCGTCTGCAAACCGATGCCCCCTGCCCGCTGTGCGGCTCCACGCAGCATCCGGCGATCGAGCAATATCAGGCCGTCAAACCGTCAGAAACGGAACAGCGCGTCGCTCAATTGCGCACCCAAACCGAAGAGCTGCACACTAAAGGAACAGAGCTGCGCGCACGCAGTGAAAGCCTGAAAGAGCAGCAGCAACGCCTGCAAAGGCAGTTGAACCAGGAACTTGAGCAGCAGGAAAGCCATCTGCAAAACTGGCAGACCCTCAGCTCGTCCTTGGCCTTCGACTTTACGCTGCAAGACAGTGCCCGGTTAACCGCCTGGCTGGAGGCTTGCGATAGTGAGGAACAGGCCGGTCAGCAACTGCTGTTGCAGCACGAACGGCTCGCCAAGGCCGTACAGCTTGCGAAGGATGCCCTGAATGCCCTACAAACTGAACAGCAGAGTTCGCAACAGGAAACGGCGCGGCTGAATGAGCGCTTTGAGCTACTGCAGAAAAGCCAGCAGGAAACTCAGCGCCAATTGGCACAGTGGCAACAGCAGTGCCTGACGAATGAAACTCAGCTGCTGGCACAGCGTAACGAACGCATCGCGCTGTTTGGTGAGCGAACGGTGGCTGAAGCCCGTGAGCAGTTACGCACGGCACAAATCGCCGCAGAGCACGCCTTGCAGCAGGCTACTGAGCTATTGCACAAAGCCCAGGAGCAGCGCGATCGCCTGGCTGGCCAGTGGGTCGGTTTGCAGCAACAACAGCAACAGCAAGCCGAACGGGGACAACAGGCCGAGCAACAGTGGCAGCAGGCCTTGGCTAGCAGTACCTTCGACGATGAGGCCGCATTCAACGCCGCGCTACTGGATGACGACGTACGTCAGCGCTTACAGCAGCACAAAGAGCAGTTGCAGGAGCGCCAGGTGCGGGCCACAACGCTGTTGGCGCAGGCCGTACAAGCTCTGGAACAGCACCGACTGGATCGCCCTGCGGAACTGGATGAAATCCAGGTTAATATTGAGCAACTCACCACCGCGCTCAGAGAACTGGCAGAGCGGCTGAAAACACTACAGCTGCGCCAAGGCGAGGTGCGCAACCAACTGAGCAGCGATGCCGAGCGCCGCCTCAATCAACAGTCCCTGTTCGAACAGATCGCCCAAAGCCAACAGCAGTATGACGACTGGAGCCTGCTCAACCAGCTTATCGGCTCCAAGGAGGGCGACAAGTTCCGCAAGTTCGCTCAGGGCCTGACCCTGGATCACCTGGTGTATCTGGCCAACAACCAGCTTGGCCGCCTGCACGGGCGCTATCTGTTGCAGCGCAAAACCAGTGATGCGCTGGAGCTACAGGTGGTTGATACCTGGCAGGCCGATGCCCTGCGCGACACCCGTACCCTTTCCGGCGGTGAAAGCTTCCTGGTGAGTCTGGCACTAGCGCTGGCCTTGTCCGATCTGGTCAGCCACAAGACCAGCATCGATTCGCTGTTCCTGGACGAGGGCTTCGGCACGCTGGACGCCGAGACGCTGGATACCGCGCTAGATGCCTTGGACAGCCTTAACGCCACCGGCAAAACCATCGGCGTGATCAGCCACGTGGAGGCGATGAAGGAGCGTATCCCGGTACAGATTAAGGTGAAAAAGGTCAATGGGCTGGGAGTCAGCCGACTGGACGCGCAGTTTCGCATCGAATGACCGCGACTGAGGTTTACGTCAAGAGGTAACTACGACCAGAAGTGTGATCGCGGCGACAGTACAGGCTGAAAAGCATTGAGCCAGAGCCGACAACGGTTATCATGATAATGATTACAGGATTGTCACTGTGCATACAGGCAAAACCTGACCTCCGGGATCGCTCCTGGACGTCGGGTTTTTTCGTTTTCAGCGGGCCGGGAATAGCCATGAAAATCGCTAAAATACTCAATAATAACGTAGTGATTACGCTGAATGACCATCAGGAAGAAACGGTGGTTATGGGGCGTGGCATTGGCTTTCAAAAGAAAGCCGGGGAAAGTGTGGATGACAGCCTGATTGAAAAGGTGTTCACCCTCAACAGTGGCGAAATGAGCGAACGCTACAAAGAACTGCTGGCGGAGATCCCGCTGGCATGTGTGACCACCGCAGACAAGATCATCACCCTCGCCCGCGAGCGGCTGCCGGGGAAACTGCATAACATTGTCTACATCACGCTGACCGACCATATCCATTTTGCGCTGCAACGCCACGCGCAAGGGCTGGATATCAAGAACGCGCTGCTGTGGGAGATCAAGAAACTCTATCCAAACGAGTTTGCCATCGGGCTTGAGGCGTTAACCATCATCGCCCAGCGCCTGGAAACTACGTTGCCGGAAGACGAAGCTGGGTTTATCGCCCTGCACCTGGTCAACGCGCAGCTCAATGATGAAATGCACAACACCCTGCATATCACCCGCGTGATGCAGGAGATCCTCAATATCGTCAAATATCATTTCCGTTTTGACTACAACGAGGAAACCCTCAGCTACCATCGTTTTGTCACCCACCTGAAATTCTTTGCCCAGCGCCTGCTAGGCAAGAATTACGTCAACAGCGAGGACGATTCGCTGTATCAGGTAGTGAAGGAGAAATACCGCGAGTCATTCGCCTGTGCTGGCAAGATCAACCAGCACATCGAGAAGAGTTACCAGCATCAACTGACCAGCGAAGAGATGCTGTTTCTGACCATCCATATCGAGCGGGTACGCAGCGAAAGCGAGAAAGATTACACGCCGAAGGACTGAGACTGGGGTTCACAACGGGCGCAGCATGTGCGCCCTACGAAGGTTTGTTAGACCTGTGGCCAGAGCCAGGCAGCACCGCGTACACCGCTGGAATCACCGTGTATCGCCTTACGGATTGGCGTTTCGCACTCGCCGCCAAATACCCAGGGTTTCACCAGTGACGGCACCGTTTGATACAGCCGCTCCACGTTGCTCATGCCGCCGCCCAGGACGATCACATCCGGGTCAAAGAGATTGATCACGTGAGCCAGTGACTTTGCCAGCCGCATTTCGTAACGCTGAATAGCCAACTCTGCCACCGCATCCTGTTGTACCACCAGCGCCATAATCTCGTGACCTTTCAGCGCCTGACCACTCAGCCGCGCATAATCGGTAGCGAAACCGGTACCGGAGATAAAGGTTTCTATACAGCCTTGCTTGCCACAGTAACAGGGCACCTCGGCGCGAAAACGCAGCTCGTCTTCATCCAGCCACGGCAGCGGATTGTGGCCCCACTCGCCGGAAATACCGTTGCCCCCGGCATGTACCTGGCCATTAATCGCTACCCCAGCCCCACATCCGGTACCAATAATTACCGCAAATACGGTTGGTTTTCCGGCGGCGGCCCCATCGGTGGCTTCTGATACCGCCAGGCAGTTGGCATCGTTAGCCAGCCGCACTTCACGTTGCAACATAGCGGAAAGATCTTTATCCAGCGGTTGACCATTCAGCCAGGTGGAGTTGGCATTTTTTACCAGGCCGGTAAAGGGTGACAGCGTCCCAGGGATCCCCACGCCCACCGAGCCTTTCTGGCCGGTTTTTGCCTCCGCCAGCGTCACCAGCCCGCAGATAGCCTCAAGCGTCAGTTGATAATCGTGACGAGGCGTGGCAATACGATGGCGGAACAGCTCCGCGCCGTCGTTGGCTAACGCAATTACTTCAATTTTGGTGCCACCCAGATCGATACCAATACGCACAATTTCTCTCCCCAATTCAGCACGACAACAAACTTGCCGCCCAGTGTAGCGCATAGCCCGGCTCACGCCACGCTCACCGAATGTGACACCAATGGCAATTTCCCTATCTGGCTGTGTGAAACGCGGCAGCGGACGCAAATCAGCGGGAATGAGGCGATTTTTCAGCGTCAATTCGTTATTATGCCGCCCTGCTTTTGATGAATCTGCGTGCCAAATGCACGCCCAGCCTGGGATAACATTATGCTGTGGTTTAAGAATTTGATGGTTTACCGTTTGAGCCGCGACGTTGCGCTAACTGCGGATGAAATGGAAAAACAGCTCAGCGCCTTTGCCTTCACCCCGTGTGGCAGCCAGGACATGGCGAAAACCGGCTGGGTTTCCCCGATGGGTTCTCACAGCGACGCACTGACGCACGCGGTTAACGGCCAGATCATGATTTGCGCCCGTAAAGAAGAGAAGATCCTGCCCTCTCCGGTACTGAAACAAGAGCTACAGGCCAAGATCGAAAAACTGGAAGGCGAGCAGCACCGCAAGCTGAAAAAAACCGAGAAAGACTCCCTGAAAGATGAAGTGCTGCACAGCCTGCTGCCACGCGCCTTCAGCCGCTTCAACCAGACCTATATGTGGATCGATACCGTTAACGGTCTGATTATGGTCGATGCCGCCAGCGCCAAACGCGCCGAAGATATGCTGGCGCTGCTGCGTAAGAGCCTGGGATCTCTGCCGGTGGTACCTTTGACCATGGAAAGCCCGATCGAGCTGACGCTGACCGAATGGGTCCGCTCCGGCGAACTGCCAGCCGGTTTTATCATTCAGGATGAGGCCGAACTGAAAGCCATTCTGGAAGAAGGCGGAGTGATCCGCTGTAAGAAGCAGAACCTGATCAGCGATGAGATTGCCGTGCATATCGAAGCTGGCAAGCTGGTGACCAAGCTGGCGGTAGATTGGCAGGAACGCATTCAGCTGGTGCTGGCCGACGACGGCTCACTCAAGCGCCTGAAGTTTGCCGATACGCTGCGCGATCAGAACGATGATATCGATCGTGAAGATTTTGCCCAGCGTTTCGATGCCGACTTCATCCTGATGACCAGCGAACTGGCGGCCTTGATCAGCAACACCATCGAAGCCTTGGGTGGCGAAGCACAGCGCTAAAACAGAAGGGGCGCAACAAGTTGCGCCCTCTGAGGAGTGCCGGGGAAAATCTTCATCCCCGGCCAAACTGTACTGATTACTTACTCAGATAACGACACAGGTAGGCCGTCGCATCGGCAACCTGAACGTTGAATTCACTCTGCGCAGGCACAAAGAACTTCTCGCCTGGCGTAAACACCTGCCAATCTGGTGCGCCCGGTAACAGCACTTTCAATGCCCCGGTGATCACCGTCATCTCTTCCGGCTGTGCGGTACCGAAGGTGTACTCACCCTCTTCCATCACCCCGACGCTGGTACGACCGATGCTGCTACTATCGTAACCGATAGACTTCACTTTCCCGGCAAAATACTCGTTCACTTTCAGCATAGACTGGCACCTGCGTAATCATCTTTGAGGGATCTCCATATTGGGGGATGAAACCGGGTCTGTCACTGGTTTTTGATGCGAAATGCGATCGTTACGCACGGCAAAACATGAGCGGGATCAAACAATGGGTTCGGTGACCAAGGTTCGGCGTTCTATTGCTCATTCAATCTGACCGGCATCACGGTTATTTCCGCTGTTGAAAATGGCTCAGGCTGCCATAAAGCGCCAGCAGACGGTCATATTCAGCAGGATCGTAGAAGCTGCAGGTACCGCGCCCAAACTCTTTGGCCACTTCCACGGCAAATTTCACCGCCAGCGCGATATCCACTTCATGGCTGGCACCGGTGCCACAGCCCGGCACCACCGACTCAGTACAGATTGCCACACCGACCACTGGCGCTGCCGTAGCGGTTGAAGGTTGCAGGATACTGTTGAGATGATGAACACCATTACCATAGGGCGTAATGTCCTGCATGGTGATCGGGAAGGTCACTGCCGGGCGGCCACTGGTCATTTCCATGATACGCAAAAGGTCTTCCGACACCCGCAGGATGTAGCCCTGTTTCACCGTCGGTGACAGCGCATAGCCCTTGTGGTTGATAATGCGATTGCCCTTGGTGGTATCGATCGACAAAATGGCATCGGCTTGCGGCACCACTTCGTTATCATTCATCGTGACGTCATCGATGGGTGAATCCATAAAATCGACCGGATCGTGTGGGCGAGTGGGTGCGTTCGGGCAAATATGCGTAGTGATCACCACATCACCAGGCAGAACGTCACCTTTGCGCTGCATTTCTGCCAGCTTTAGCGCACTGGCGATCGCCGCAATCGCCCCGTCACCGTCTGACACCAATCCTATGCGCGTGGGGCGAGCTCCAATGCCGCCCAACCGGCCAATAATTCCCAACGTTGGCGCATCACCACCGGATTGCTTGCCTTCACTGCCAGGGATCTCGATGCGGACAAAATCCGTGGTGCCCTTCTCACCGCTGACACGATGAGTGCTGGCCTTGACCGACGGGTAGTGGGCAAACAGATCGACCACGTCCTGCCCTTTGACATAGGCATTATCAATCAGCTCAAAGACCTGCAGCGTTTGTTGCAAACTCATGTTAATCCCTCGCAAATGTTGCCTGATAGGTTTATGCCTCCCGCAATTGCAGGCACGGCGTTATTTTCCCTTGCTGGAAAAGATCGAGTTGAAGAAGTTGTATAGCGCGTCACCGGCAATAAACCCGGCAGCCATGATCTCCATCGGCGCGCGGCCTTTATCCCCCCAGCGTTTGATGATCAGAATGCGCAGCGCGATACCGGCAAGCACCGCCCATCCTGCCAAGGCGTTATTAATCAGCAAACCTGTCGCAAGTAGCACGCCGAGCTGGCGTTTAGGCCCCCCAATAAACTGCACTATCGCGCCTGGTATGGCCCAAATCAGCAGGCTGGACGCAATACCGGGCTGGGCTCCTGCCTCAATGGTTTTGGCGTATACCCGGGCCACCGGTGGGATCAACTCCTGCAGGAAATAGCTGGTGTAAGAGAGATAAACCACGGGAATGGCGATCACAAAAGCAATCATGGCGGCAATCAGCTGAATACGCCGCCCCAGCAGTTCCTGCTGTAAATCCTTACCGTAACCCCGCAGGATAAAACCGGCTTTCAGATCAAAGCCCATATCGGCAAACGCCGGCCCGGTCGCTGCGGTAAAGCCGGTGAGAATGCACAGCGCCAGAGGAGGGAAACCAAGCATGATCCCAACGATCAGCGTGATCAGCGCCACTGCAAATGCCGGAAACCAGCCGGAATGCATCGCCGCAATGCCGACGATCAATTCATGTACAAAGGCAGCAAACGCGGCATAGATGACAAACAGCACCAGCATGGTCAGCGACATTTCGCTGTATAGCCCGCCCCCCAAAGCCAGCATCCCGGCAATCACGACATATCCGACAGCCCCCAGACCCAAGGCTTTGCGTACTTCGCTGTCAGGTTGGGTATAGGTCGATGTCGAACTTTGATTTTTGTTGCGGATCACCTGCACCACCTGGATCAATGCCACCAGCCCGGCACCGACCATCACGCCATGCGGAATATAGTGCGCATTGATGTCGACACCGGTCAGCGGCTGGCCATAAGCACGCAGCAGCAGGCCAACACCGAACATGCTCAGCGCCCAGATATTGCCAATAAATGCAGTACCGAAGGCCGCCATGGGGATCTTCAACATCGAGCCTGCAATCCCCACAACAACGCCGACAACCAGCAACCAGGCCTGTTTACCACCACGGTCACCAGCCTTGATAGCCTCCGCCGCCGCGACTCCCGGAGGCCAGGCATTCGCCGCCGGGAACACTTTAGTGTCAAACATCCGGTACAGCAGGTAAGCATCCAGCAGCATCGCCGCCGCTACGCCGCAAAACATCGGCAGGATCAATTGCGGTTGCCCCATGACATAAGGCACGGCAATCGGCATCAGCAGGCTATTGGCCGCCCCGAAGGTGGCTGAGGATATTACCGTTTGGGCCAGATTCTGAGTGTGTATAGAACGATAGCGTTGGAACATGCGCAGCGGGATCCGGGCCAGCAGCATGGCGATCAGCGCACCGATAATCGAAGTATTAGGCGTCACACCCAAGGTGGTGATCAACTGTACGCCAATTATCGCCCCGACGACGGATAGCAGCACCATCACCAGTAGCGTACCGATATCTTTCAATGGATTACTCGTTATATCTGGTTTCATAAATCCACCCTATGAATATCCCTGCTAAATGGCAAAAATAATATTTCCGACATAGATTGCCGATAGAGTTCCATTATTCGAAACTCTATACAGTGAAATAGATTATTTAGTGCCTACCTTGGCCGCATTAATGGCAGAAAGACTGTCTCTGCTATTAACTCATCAGCGAAATGCCCTGGTATTGGCGCGCTAATAAAGCCAGTTTACGGTGAGCTATTTGATCTGTTGCCAATAATCATCACCAAGTTTTTCCGCCAGTTGCCGGGAAACCGTCATTAATGCCTCAAGCACCTGAGGAGGATAAGGCTGGTCCTCGGTCTGTGAGGGGAATGAGAGACATAACCCCACCGTCTCACTGCGGTGTTTATTCATCACCGAGGTTGCCAATGAACTGATACCAGGCAGCGTTTCGTTACGGGCCAATGACCAGCCCTGCTGCCTGATGGTTGCCAACTTTTGCAGCAACGCCTCCAGCGTTTTTGGAGAGTTTGCCGAAGCAACCTGGTAGCCCGCAGCAAAGCGCTCACGCACCTGCTCATCACTCTCTCGCGCAAGTATCGCGCGCCCTACAGAAGTTTCTGCCGCTGGCGAACTGGCCCCCACCGGTGTCACCACCTGCAAAAAATGGCGGCCAGGCAGCGTACGCATCACCCAATTTTCCCGCCCCTCCAACACCGATATATAGCCGGTACAGAAGGTTAACTGATTAAGCTGCATCATCGCCGCCGTGGCACTTTCCACCAACGGAGTGGAAAGATAATGGCTGGCCACCCCAAGCAGCAGATAGCCAATATGGTACTGACGGCTTTGCGGATCCCGCTCTAACAGCCCCTGGCTTTCCATCGTTTGTAGCAGGCGCGATACGGTACTTTTTGGCAGCCTCAACCTTTCGACGACATCAGTAAAAGAAATCCCCCCTTGGCCATGCGTTATCTGCCGTTGAGAAAATAGTTTTAATACCGCAGCAGCATTTTCCAAGGTAGTCATGGCTCGCCTTGTTCCACTATATGGAACCTAGTTCCCAATCAATATTTAGAAACCTAAAACCCATTCCACTTATCGTCAAGCAGTTTATTTTTATCACACAGCGAAATTACAGCGAATGATGCTTTAACATTGAGAATACTGCACAGATAGCAAAGTCATTTTCCGAGATAATTGGCATATGTCCGTCTTTCAGCGTCAATATCAGCATAAGCTACCTATATTCGCTAAGTCGTCAGCGCGGTTGATACCGCTATTAAAAGATGGCGCAAGATATAAATGGCGAGAGAAGTCTCGGACAGAATGATGGAGATGGAACCAAATGCGGGGAAAAACCGATCGGGGATAGCACAACGCAGTTGAAAAAATGAAGCCGGTTTATACCGGCCACTTGTTGTTACACCACAGGCTATTCACCCAGGCTTTCATCCTCGTAACGCCGCTTGGCGTCTAACGCTTCCCGCTCGGTTTCGTGCTCGCTGATCAGCGTATCGGGTTTCGGGTGATCGGCCCGTAGCTCATACCAACGAACCTGATTGCCCACTTCGCCCTTATCTACGGCCTTGATACGCGCCGTTCTCGGGTAGGGAGGTTTACTCGGCATAGTGCTCTCCAATGTGATGACCTGTTGTTAAGTATAGACAACCCCCCTGAAATGCCAGTTATCGGCGCGACCCCAAATCCCGGTCCTGGTGTTCACCGGCCAGCAACTGTGTCAACTCAACACAGGATTGGATCTGGCCATCACGCACGATGAAATGAGCCAGCACCCTGATCTGGCTCTGGCTGCCATCACGTTTCTCAACATTCACCCAATGATGGGTGAAGACATTTTCCCCGGCGGCGGCGATGGCGAGGATCTGAAGCTGCATGCTGCAGGTGATCTGTTTAAGCAAGGCCATATGCTGGATAAACTGCGGGTAATCTAGCGTATGACCATCCACCGTCTGGTGATAGTGGCGGCTGAACAGCTTGGCGATCAGCTCGGGTTGGTGTTCAGGATTAGCTACAATTTGCTGTAAAGCCGTAAGGACAAGAGTTTGGTGAATCATGCTGTTCTCTCCGGTGTGATAGCGTCCAAAGAGCATAAAGGCAATCAGCAATGGCATAATAGCCGTATCAAGATATTCAATAACGCTAATCGGCCAACCTGATGAAACTGCACAGCGAACGTTTGTTGCACGCTAAAAAACACCTGACGCCTTGGCATCAGCATCAACAGGGGCAGGTCTATCTGTTGACCCACGGCATGATGATGTTAGAAACCGCGGGGCAGCAGTGGGCAATGACTGCCGGTAATCTTGGCTGGCTTCCGCCCCACTGCCCTCATCAGGCACTGGCCTGCGGCAAGGTGATCGGCTGGATCCTTTATTTACCCGAGACCTGCTGCAACACACTAGCGGCAACGCCACGCCTGACCGCCGCCAACGCCTTAAGCTCGGCGCTGGTTGAACGCATTGCACAGTTTTCTGCGCCGCTCGACATGGCGCAACAACGTTTGGTGGAGGTTCTGCTCGATGAGATGCGAAGCGAGGAGGCCGAACCGCTGCAACTACCGCTGCCACAAGATGCCCGGTTGCTGAGAATTGCCTATGGCTTATTGAACGATCCCGCCAATGATCGCCAGCAAGGTGAATGGGCTGCATGGGCGGGCTTAAGCCCCCGCACCCTTAGCCGACGCTTTATGCAGGAAACCGGCATGAGTTTTTCCCGCTGGCGTCAACAAGCCAGGGTGATCCGTTCGTTAGAGGCGCTATCGGCCGGTATGCCCGTTGCTAACGTAGCCAACGAATGTGGCTATGAGAACGTCAGCGCCTATATTGCCGCCTTCCGCCAGCGATTTGGCATAACGCCAGGGCTTTATTTTACTTAGTTAATCGGCTGCGGCTAAGCGGGCGCAGCATGCGGCGCCCCTACAGCACATAGCGAGTGGGTTGGGATTGGTCAGTGATATCGTGGCACAAGATGTGGCCTGGGAAATTACTTTACTGCCTCGCCTTGCAAGACCGCCAAGATTTGCTCGACTACCTGCTGGGGATTAGCGGTGCCATCCATAACATGGTGCGCAGCCTCCTGATAGAGAGCCTCACGTACCGCCAATACTTCCAGCATTTCTTCGGCAATGGGACGGCCAGTGAGCGTTGGGCGCTGCCCCTCTTCCGGAAACTCTGCCAGCCGTTGCGCCAATACGCTGGCTGGGGCACGTAGATAGAGCACCGTGCCATGCTGACGCATAAAACGCCGGTTCTCTTCGGCCAGGATCGCCCCGCCGCCGGTGGCAACTATGGTTGACGGCTGGGTTACCGCTTGCAAGGTCTGGGTTTCGCGCTGGCGAAATCCCTGCCAACCCACCTGTGCGACCATTTCCGCTACGCTCATTTGCGTGGTCTGCTGCATAAACAGATCGGTATCGATAAACCGATAGCCCAGCGCCTGCGCCAATGCACTGCCGACCGTGGTTTTACCTGCTCCACGAGCTCCTACCATAAAAATGGCTTGTGTCATTACGGGTTGTCCCTTTTGCGGTGACTGAATGCATTAGATTGCCTGCGAACCTGCCCGCAGGTCGATCGAGCGTTGGCGTTGTAACTGCATCATACCGCCCTGAATCTGTATTTCAATCTTTACGATAGTGTAAATTCCATAGCACAGCGGCTATTGGCAGTAAACCCATGCTCTACCTCCTGCGCCAGAAGATGCTGTAGATACGCATCCAACCGTGCAACAGGAATGGTGCGAAAGCCAAGGCGCTGGTAATAAGGTGCATTCCATGCCACTTGCACGAAAGTCGTTAGCGTTAAACGTTGGATGCCTTGGCGCAAGGCCAGCCCGCTAATCTCTTCAATCAGGCGCTTGCCCACGCCTTGCCGCTGCCAATCGGCCGCAACCGAAAGCTCGGCGATATGCCAGCTGTGCGCAAAGGGCTGCACCGCGATAAAACCGGCGATCTGCTCAGTTGGGCTAGCCATCACCCACTCCCGCTGCTGAGCAATAAAATCTACGTGCTGCTGCGGGGTCATCACCCCGCCTTCGGCAATAAACCGTAACTCTGGCTGTTGGCGAAACAGCTGTGCGGCGGAACGTTCAACCGCGATCAACTGCGGAATATCCTGCCGTTGCGCTAAGCGTAGGTTCAGACTCATCACTGGCTCCTGGTCAGCGGCCGGCTATTTAAACAGATTTTGCCGCAGGCAGAAATCACCAATAGCGCCATAAAGTGCTATATGATAATTACTCTCATTTAAATATTCAATCAACACCGAAGATACGCCCTGAACAACCTCAGCAGATAAAAAACCAAAAGCAGTCGCCACGCTGCGGCCTTGCAGGCTAAATTGGTATCACAACACCGGGGGATAAAAATGGCTCAACAGATCGTTACGCTGACAGACTACCCACACTTTGCCGATGTCTGCGCCGCTTGGGCATTTGGCCAATGGGGCTCACAACGCGGCGGTACGCTGGAACGAACCCGCCAACGCTTTGCTTTGTGCAGCAAACCCAGCGAGGATTTCCTGACGCTGCTGATGATTGATGGCGAGCGCCCGCTGGGGATGGCCAGCCTGTGGCCGAGTGACGATCATCATCGTAGGGATCTCTCCCCCTGGCTGGCCGGCGTCTTTGTACACCCGGATCATCGTCGGCAGGGTATTGCCCTGCGCCTGGAGCAGGCGATCGTCAGCGCGGCACAACAACGCAGCCATCCCGTTCTGCATCTGATCACCGATCACAGCGAGGCGTTGTACGCCGGTTGGGGCTGGCAAACTATTGAACGCCGCCAGCAATATGACGACGAAGTGGTGGTGATGGAAAAGCGGCTGTGATCAGCGCGGGGTACACACATACACCAGCGCAGGGGGGAAGTTACGCACCTCTAACCGCCGCTGCCAGTGAAAATAGCGCGAGAGCAGCTTTTCCGAGAGATGACTGTATTGGAACAGCACTAACGTGCCGTTATTGGCTCGTAAACGCTGCTGCGCCTGCTGCAAGATACGCACTCTTATCCTGAGCGGGATCGACAGCAGCGGCAAGCAGGAAAAAATAACGTCGTAATCGCGCTCCAGCCTTTCCGCCGAATAGGCCATCACCCGCAGGCGGCTATCATCAATCTGTTGCAGCTTATGGACGAAGCTGGTTTGAATTTCATAGGCATCCAGTTGAGCATCGGCCCGCAGGCGGCCCAGGATCCGTTTGGTCAGCACACCATCCGCCGCCCCTAGCTCGGCCACCGTCAAGGCTTGCGTCCACTCGATTTGTTGCAGCATCGCCTGGCAGAGCCATTGAGAGGAAGGTGCCAATGTGCCCACGGTTCGGGGGGAGGCCATAAACTGGTGAAGGTAGGAAAAGTGATGCTTTAGTTGCAGCCGCGTCGCATTTAACATTGAGGCCTCCATCGTATGAGTTCCCCAATGTGGACTGAATTTCTTAAGGTTTCATTAACCCCATTCCGAAAACGGTCCTGATAGTTGTAATCAAATGCAACCAGGCATCATAAAATAAAAGCCAAAAAGGCTGCGATAATAATCAACCAACAAAATATTGGACAGATTATTATCCGCAGCCGTCTATTATATTGGCCAACCTCATTGGCCACTCAGCTATTTATCGTTGATTAATTAGCGATAAACTTCCGCGGTACCGCGCCAGTCGCTGGAATCCCCTGGATTATCCAGGCCAATGATTCGATAGTGCGATCCGCCGTCTGCAGTCGCTTTTTGTTTCAGCGCATGGATAGCGTCATCCGGTGAGCCGCTGATACCGGAAACCGACACCGTGCCGATGCTCTGCATGCTGCTGGCTTGAGCGCTATCAACCTGTTTGGCGCCCATGGTTGCGGCCATGGTGGAGAATGAAGCGGTGGCGATCAGTGCTGCTGCGATGCATGGTAATAGTTTCATGATTGACTCCGTTATTTTCATTTGAACTCGTTCTCAGTGAGGTTAATTATGAGTTAACCATTGAAAACAGACGTCATCCAATGTAAAGAAGCTCAATCATTGTGAGCAAAATAAGGAGAAAGTAAGAATGGGTATTTCCTGGTAGCGCATAACTTTATTTATAGCGCAAATTTTACGCTCTATTTGAAAAAATTAATAATTATATTTAGTCAACTGAGATAACCCGGTTTATTTTAAAGAAATTTTCCTTCGCCCAGCCCCCGCTCAACGGATAATTGGGCCAAACCTGGCCCAATTATCCGGCAGACATTCCTCTATCAACTTACTGCGTCCGTTCAGCGCAATGGCTCTGGCAGGGTTAACACCCACAGTTCGCTCAAGGACTCTGGCTGTGCCAATGGCCGTAATTCAACCGTCGTGTTTACCGGTTTACCTGCCAAACTCAGCTTGCCTTGCTGATCCCGCTGATAGTCGCCAATCTTTTTCCCTTCAGGCTCGGCGTTAACCAGCTTGGCCTGCAAACCAAAATCGTTGTCGTTAATCACCGCCAGTGTGCGGTTGTCGATCAACGCCAATCCCTCCACCTTCTCCTGCTGCCAACCCAGTTTACGCAGATCGACCACTTCACGTTTCTGGGCCAGCTTCACCCCACGCTTGGCCAGTTCGCTGGTATCAGCAAATTCCAACGCCTTGCCCTGGCCATCGAACGACGTCAGATCGCTGGCCTGGCTGAGATCAACCAGATAGATCTTGTTCATCATCTGCTTGTCTTTGTCACTGCCCTGTTCGATCAGCAAAATGTGTTGATTATCGACCGCCACGATATCGCCAACCTTGGCATCTTTAGCTTTATGGTAACGGGCGATATCGATCGGATAACCGTACATGGCCGTTTTGCCACTGGCAGGATCAAAGCTGACCAAACGGGTAAACTGCGCCTGGTTTTTGCTCTTGCCATCGATATCCAGCGTGCTCTGCACCGCGGCCAGTATCCGCCCATCCGGTAACCGGGTTACGCCTTCAAAACCCCGGTTCGGTTGACGCCATTTAATGATGTTCGGCAGGCCGCTGGCAACCGCCTGCTCCCCCGCTAATGGTGTTGGGCCATATTTCGCCAGAATTTTACCTTGGCCATCGATATGGATCAGGAAGGGGCCATATTCGTCACATAGCCAATAGCCTCCTTTACCATCTGGCGTGATCCCCTCAGTATCCAACCCGCGTTTGTCACTCGCCAGCGGCTTGAGCGTATCCGTCAATGCCACTTCATTGGTTGAGCCAATCAGGTTGCCAGGCAACGGCAAGCCGCTAATAGGGCCGTTATCATCGTGCAAAGGACGGGCTTGGGTGGCAATGGCCTTACCGCCACCAATACGGATTTCCATCAATAAGGGAACAAAAGCCGGGTTGGCAAAAATCTTGGCCTCCTGTTTGCCGACTGCTGGCGCATCAGCGTTCGGGCCACGATCGGTCACGGTGGTCAGCAGTAGATCCCCCCCTTCCCGGCCATTAAATACCAGCCCGGAACCAATCCCTACCGGTAGCCCATTGGGAAACTGGCTGGCAAAAGCGCCGGAATAACCCACCCGATCGCCGTCAGGAAAGCTGACGTTGTAACGAGCAACGCCAATATCGGCAGCATAGGACAACAGCGGTAAGACAGAGGCCAACAACACGCCAAGCGGTTTGATTCTCATAGCATTAACTCTTTGTAAGGGAAAGTAACAGCCTGAGAGCCTAACCACCAACAATGACACTTTTATGACGATCAAGTCTAAAAAAACCGATAACAAATAGAAATAAACAATCAGCCCTTCATTATTGAGTGATAAAAACCAATTGAAAAATAAGAATTTACCCACGATAAAAATAAAACACAGAATTAATCCTATATAAAATAGGAAATTACCCATCCACAAGATAAAAAAACAGCAAAAAATAAGATAATTTCTTAAAATATTCGCTTTCACATAGACAAAATAAAAAGATAGGGCTTTAATACCGGCCGTAATCGAAGGTGTGCACGAAAATTTATGTTTTAGACCACTACAATATTAAAAAGGTGCTCTATAGTTTTAGTGCTAACGCCCGTTAGTTTGTTCCCCCAGCAGGATGGAGTCTATGTCAAAGCGACTTTTTGCCGAATTTTTCGGTACTTTTTGGTTGGTGTTCGGTGGTTGTGGTAGCGCAGTGCTGGCCGCAGCCTTTCCTCAATTAGGTATTGGTTTTGCTGGTGTTGCTTTAGCATTCGGCCTTACCGTGGTCACCATGGCCTACGCTGTCGGCCATATTTCTGGTGGGCACTTTAACCCAGCGGTCACAATGGGATTATTTGCAGGCGGCCGTTTCCCTGCCAAAGATGTTATTCCCTATGTGGTTGCCCAGGTGATTGGTGGTATTGCCGCCGCCGCGGTACTTTATTTAGTTGCCAGCGGTAAAACCGGCTTTGATGCAACTACCAGCGGTTTTGCTTCTAACGGCTACGGTGAGCATTCACCGGGTGGCTATTCTTTGCAGGCCGCCATCGTTATTGAATTAGTACTGACTGCGTTCTTCCTGATCGTTATCCATGGTGTGACCGATAAACGCGCACCGGCAGGCTTCGCGCCTTTGGCCATCGGCCTGGCGTTGACGCTGATCCACCTGATCAGTATTCCCGTTACCAATACCTCAGTTAACCCGGCACGTAGTACCGCCGTGGCAATCTTCCAGGGGACCTGGGCGTTGCAACAGCTGTGGGTATTCTGGCTGGTACCGCTGATCGGCGGTGTTATCGGTGGCTTGATCTACCGTTGCCTGTTGGAAGACAAGAAGTAAGTATGGATTTTCAGGGCAGCCCGCAACGGCTGCCCTGAAATATTAACCTTTCACCGCTTCAAACATCATGATGTCACTGGTAAATGAGCCATCGGCCTGAATGGCAAAGTGTTGGCGAACATCTTCTGCTACCCCCTGCTGTAACGCACGGATCGCCGTGACAAAATGCTCAGGCGTACGCATCCGGGCCACCCAACTGCTGAACTCCAAATCAAGACGATCGGCCGTGACTTCCCGCACCAGCAACCCAGATTCAGTAAACATGCTCAGCCACTCACCCGGTGCATAGTTGCGCACGTGCGAAGTATCCCGTAGCACTTCGACCGTTTGCAGATAGATATCCAATAACGGATGCCCAGGGGAAACCACATCCATAAAGATGGCTCGCCCGCCGGGTTTCAATACCCGTTTAACTTCACGCAATGCCCGACCCACATCGTGCCAATGGTGTGCCGAGTAGCGGCTGATCACCACGTCAAAGCTGGCGTCATCAAAGGGTAAGTACTCCGCCACGCCCTGCTGCACCTGAATATTCGCCAATCCCTTTTCCTGTGCCGCGTTGCCGACCACCGTCAGCATCTGCGCCGACAGATCGTACGCCACCACCTGCGCCACATGGGCCGCAGCGGTAAAGCTGGCATGCCCTGCCCCACACCCCAGATCGAGCAAGCGGGCATCGGTACTCCCTGCCAACAGCTTGGCCAGGCGTTGCAGGTCTTTCCCTTGCGCATGTACCGCACTGGTCAGGTAGGCATTGGCCTGTTCGCCAAACTGGCGGTCGACCGCATTTTTATGGCTGTTGCTGATGCTCATAGCTGCTCCCATTATTATCTGGCTTACGCCGGTGCCGAGATGGCTGGTAATGACTATAATCAAGCAGCTATACGGGTACAATATGAGCCGTTATCCTAGTATAAACAGGTACCACCCTAATGGAATCAGACGCAATTTCCAGCCAGAAAGCCCTTGGTGCCTTTTTACGTGCGCACCGCGAGCGGGTCACTCCAGAAATGCTGGGCCTGCCCACCGCCACACGTCGCCGCACCAGTGGTTTACGCCGTGAAGAGCTGGCACAAATCAGTGGCATCAGCGCCACCTGGTATACCTGGATAGAACAGGGACGCGAGGTGTCGATTTCCCCTTATACGCTGGCACGCATCGCCACGGCGTTACGGTTGGGCCATGCCGAACGTCATTACCTGTTCACCCTGGCGCATATCGCCGATCCTGAAAAAGAACAGCCGCAGGAAACGATTAATGCCGCCGTACTGCAAAGCGTGCATCAAATGACCGTGCCCTGTTATCTGCTCGATCTCACCTGGAATATGGTGGCCTGGAACCCACAGGCGGAGGAGCTGTTCTGCGATTGGCTTAAGCAGGCAAAAACCCCCAACCTGCTACACTTCATGTTTTTTCACCCTCAGGCGAAAGTGCTGGTCAGTGACTGGGAAAATCGGGCTCGACGAGTGGTGGCCGAGTTTCGTGCAGAAACCAGCCATCATCAGGGAACGGAAGAGATACGTGCCTTTGTGCGCAATATGACCCACAACAGCGACGCTTTTCATCATTGGTGGAAACAGCAGGACGTAATGGCTCGTGAAGGCGGCGAACGTACCTTCAGCCACCCACAGCAGGGGGAGCTGCATTTTCAGCAAGTAACGTTCTACCCGGCGGAGCACAGCGGGTTGAAATTGGTCATGCTAATGCCGTTGCGCTAGCGGTATTGCAGTTGCTGACAAAACATCAACCGGATCGCTACGAAGAGAGTGCTGCATGCGGTGCCCGTCTAGCCATTCAACTTTGCCATCAATCGCAGATAGGTTTACCTGCCATTTATTTATCGCGCCGGGTAAACGCGCTAGGGTAATCACTAGCATCCTGTACTGCTATTGAGGTCATCCTATGCGATCCGAAGAACAACAACTTATCGATGGTCTGTTCAGCCGCCTGAAAGAGGCCCAGACCCAAACCGGCCAAAGGGATATTCAGGCAGAACAGCAGATCAACCAGCATATCCGCGAGCAACCCTCGGCACCTTACTATATGGCGCAGGCCATGATCATTCAGGAAGCCGCGCTGAAACGGCTTGACCAGCAGGTAAAACAGCTGGAAAACCAGGTTGCACAGCTACAGAAAACGGCCAATAGCCAGCAGAGCAGCGGGGGATTTCTTGCCGGGCTGTTTGGCGCTGGCAACCGCAATGCACCAAGCCCACAGGAACAATATCAGGCACAGCAGCAGAATAACGCCGCTTGGAACGGTCAACCGCAAGCAGGATATACGCCGCAACAGCCAAACTATGCGCAACCTCTGCAGGCCACCCCTTCCCGGGCCGGTGGTTTTCTTGGTGGAGCCTTGCAAACGGCGGCAGGGGTTGCCGGAGGGGTCGTGTTAGCCGATATGTTGACCGGGATGTTCCGGCATTCGCAACCGGAAGAGATCGTCAACATCATCAATAACCCCCCCGTTGATGACGGCACTATGGGGAGTTTTTCCGCGTCAAACAATCTTGACACCTTCAATAACGGCGACGATCGTTTTATCAACCAGGATAATGGGTTACAGCAGGCGGATTATCAGAACGATGACTTCTCCTCTGATGACTACAGCGACGACGACTCGTTTATCTGACGACTGACCTGCCCTCTCCATGCGGGGAGGGTTTTCTCCCCCCATCAAATGACACTAGGGCGTTTCATCTGTACCGATCTTGGCCAGAACCTGTCGGTAGGCTTTGACTTTCTGGCGTTTCTTGAGCCAGATGGTGGTTGAAACGACAAAAATGGCGCCGGACATGGCCAATACGCCGGTGGGATGACCATAAAGCACCATCAGAGCAAAGTAAGCGGCTGAAACAATCGCCACCCATTTCGCCGAATTGCCGACGGCATTTTTTTCTAGACTCAACCGACGGAGTGCTTCTTCTTCACTGATTCCCATACGCGCTCCTTGTGAAATTAACACTCCATTATATGTGGAAATACCGCTGAATTTTCAATCGGTTTCTCAGTAAAGAAGCGTAAATCTCAATACGTTGCCCGTTGAGCAAAGAGAGGGGATGGGATTGGGGAAAAGTTTTATTGGAACAGGGTGCAGCGTGGCAACTGCACCCCACCGATCACTTGCCTGAGGTCAGCGCACTGTAGCTGGTCATCAGGTTGCGATAATCTGGAATATGGTTGGCAAACAGCGTCCCCAAGCCTTCGATATCATTACGCCAATCACGGTGCAATTCGCAAGCCACGCCGAACCAGGTCATTAACTGCGCCCCTTCGGCTTCCATGCGGCTCCATGCGGATTGCCGCGTCAACTCGTTAAAGGTACCGGAGGCATCAGTCACCACAAAGACCTCAAAACCTTCAGCCAGTGCCGACAATGCCGGGAACGCCACGCAGACCTCCGTCACCACGCCAGCGATGATCAGCTGTTTGCGACCAGTGGCTTTAACCGCCTTAACGAAGTCTTCATTGTCCCAGGCGTTAATCTGACCAGGGCGTGCAATATAAGGCGCATCTGGGAACTGGGCCTTTAACTCGGGCACCAAAGGACCATTGGGGCCAGTTTCAAAACTGGTGGTCAGGATTGTCGGCAGATTGAAGTATTTCGCCAGGTCACCCAGAGCCAATACGTTGTTCTTGAAACGATCGGGATCGATATCGCGTACCAGTGATAGCAGCCCAGCTTGATGATCTACCAGCAGCACGGCGGCCTGGTCTTTATCGAGACGCTTGTAATTTGCTGTCATGTTACAACTCCTTCCTAAGAGTAAGTTAAGTAGGTGCCCGATACGGAGAACAGTTTCCGTACCGGGACACAGAGGTTATTGATTGCTGCCTGCGGTAGTCAGCGGCATCGCGCCAAACTGACCGCTGTTGAAATCACGGAAAGCCTGTTGGATCTCCGCCTCGCTGTTCATCACGAAGGGGCCGTAACCGACGATGGGCTCATCGATAGGTTCACCACTCAGCACCAGCAAGCTGACGTCACCATTTGCCTCAAGGGTGATTGAGTCGCCAGCGCGATCCAGCAGCACCATTTGCGTTTCCCGCACAATCTGCTCGCCGTTGACCAGAATCGCCCCATGCAGCATGACCACGGCCAGCGTATGCCCTTCCTCCACCTGCAAGGTGGTGGTATGCCCGGCGTTCAGCTTCATATCCCACACGTTGATCGGGCTGAAGGTACGCGCTGGACCAGCATGACCGCCGTAGTTGCCGGCAATCACCCTGACCTGCCCGGCGTTATCTGCCAGAGGCACGACAGGAATATCCTGGTTCAGCAAAGTCTGGTAACCCGGCGCTGCCATTTTGTCTTTGGCTGGCAGGTTGACCCAAAGTTGCACCATTTCTATGGTGCCCCCTTTCTGCGAAAAGTCTTTGGAATGAAACTCTTCGTGCAAGATGCCCGACGCTGCCGTCATCCACTGCACATCGCCAGGGCCGATCACCCCTCCGCTGCCGGTGGAATCGCGATGCTCTACTTCGCCCTGATAGACGATGGTGACCGTTTCAAACCCGCGATGGGGATGCTGCCCCACGCCACGTCGGCCACTGTGCGAGCGGAATTTGGTTGGCGCAGCGTGATCCAGCAGCAGGAACGGGCTCATCTCTGCCCCCAGTTCGTTATATGAGAACAGGGAGTTCACCAGAAAACCGTTGCCGACCCAGTGAGCTTCCGGGCTGTTATAAACACCAAGGATCTTTTTCATCTTAAACTCCTGTTGCAGGCCTCGCGGCCTAACGTTGATGACAGAAGTTTAGTCCAAGGCGATTTGCCGCAGTAGTCGGCAAGATATACACTCAGTGTTCTATAAATAGAACGATAGGGGAACCGATGCAGACAGACCTGAACGATCTGTATTTCTTCGCCAGCGTGGTAGACCATCAGGGATTTGCCCCGGCAGGGCGTGCGTTGGGCATTCCCAAATCGAAGCTCAGCCGCCGCGTGGCGCAGTTGGAAGAACGGCTCGGCGTACGCCTGATCCAGCGTTCAACCCGGCGTTTCTCGGTGACCGATTTAGGGCAAAGCTATTATGTGCACTGCAAGGCGATGCTGGTTGAGGCCGAAGCGGCACAGCAGGCGATCGAACAGACCCGGGCGGAGCCTTGCGGCACGGTACGCATGTCTTGCCCGGTGGCGATGTTGCATACGCGTATCGGTAGCATGGTGGCCAGGTTTATGGCGGATTATCCACGAGTGACGGTGCATCTGGAGGCGACCAACCGCCGGGTCGATGTGGTGGGTGAAGGGTTGGATCTGGCGGTTCGTGTCAGGCCACCGCCGTTAGAAGACAGCGACCTGGTATTGAAAATCCTGGCTCAGCGCAGCTGGTGCATCGCAGCCAGCCCGGCATTGGTACGCACCATCGGCGCTATCGATTCACCCGCAGGGTTGCAGAACTACCCAACGCTCGATCTCGGCCCGGCCAGAACACAGCATCAATGGCAACTCAGCGGCCCGGAGGGGCAGACGTTCCAGTGGGAGCATCAACCCAGACTGGTCACCGACGACATGCTGATGCTGCGTACCGCGGCAATTGCCGGGGCCGGTATCGTTCAACTGCCGACCATGATGATGCACGACGAGATCCTGCGGGGCGATCTGGTGCAACTGTTGCCCGGCTGGCAACCTCAGGGCGGCGTGATCCATATTGTCTATCCCTCACGCCGTGGCATGCTGCCAGCGATACGACTACTGATCGATTTTCTGGCTCAGCAGTTCGCCGCCCTGGAGGAAGCGTGATCAGGCGGTGATTTCGATCGCGTTGCCGTCTGGATCGCGAATGATGGCCTCATAAAAGCCATCACCGGTCCAGCGCGGTGCCGCCTGCAAAATCCCCTCTTGCTTGGCCCGCTGTGCAAGTTCGTCCACCAACGCCTCGCTGCCAAGCGACAGCGCAATATGGGCCCAACCCACGCGTTCCTCACCTTTCCCCCCCGCCAACAGGCCAGGGACGCACATGATCTCCAACGCGGGGCCATCCGCCAATTGAACAAAACGTGAGATAAAGCCTGGGCGATTCTTGCTCACATACTCCTCCCCCACTACGCCATTGAAATAGCGCAACCAGAAGCCGACCTGAGCCTCAATATCCTGTGTCCATAGGGCAACATGGGCGATTTTCATCATCATTCTCCATCATCTGCGGGAATATACAGCACGCTGCCACCGCTGAGAGTGACCTGCTGTTCGAGTTGCGCATGGCCGCCACGGGCAATCACCAGATAATCGACCTGGCTGGCGGGCAGTAGCGTATAAGGCGCGTAGGTATTGAACTTGTCACGGGTACACAGCACCGCGACGTTGCCAGCGCGTGCCAGCATCTGCTTCTTGAACTGCGCCTCCTGATAGCGCAGCGCGGTAAAGCCACTGTCGGGATCGTAAGCACAGACGCCGGTAAAGGCGATATCGAAACGAAACGAGGCAATCTCGGCCAATGCCTTGGCATCGACGCTGCCGCCGATTTCTGCATCTACCTCACCGCCTATCAAAATAGTACGGATCCCGGGGCGTTCCAGCAGGCGGCAGGCCACGCTTAGCGCATTGGTCACCACGGTGAGTTGCCGATCGCGGGGCAGCAGATCGGCCAGATAAAGGTAGGTGCTGCCCGCATCAAGAAAGATCACCTGCCCGGTCTGGATCAGGGGCAAGGCTGCCTGAGCCAGCCGCTGTTTTTCATCGCCACTTATCTCGACCCGCTCGGCCATGTAGCCACCGGCAGGCGTGAGCGCCAACGCCCCACCATAGATCCGTTTGCACAGGTTTTGCGCCGCCAGTTGGCGCAGATCGCGGCGGATGGTGGCCTCTGTGGTATGCAGTTGCGCCGCCATTTCGATCGCCAGCACTCGCCCCTGCTGTTGCAAGGTGGCAAGGATGGCCTGGTGGCGCTCATTGGGCAGCAGTTTTGACATTCTGAAGGTCCAGCGAAGTCACAATGAACACAAATGTATACAAACGAACACAAACGTACAATGGTTTTCTATAAAAAGCGCTTTTGGCGATTTTCGCCGTCAGGATGTTGGCTATACTGGAAAAAGTTACGTTAACGCGGACGTAACGCTCTGATTAAACACCCATTGAAAGGCAAGTTGCGGCTGGAAAGACAGGCGGCCATAAAGGAAAAACAATGCTATTGAGAGTTGCAAGCTGGCTGTTTCAACTACCGGGCAGGCTATTGGCACCGTTCTTCCGCAATCGGCTGACCCTGTTGATCTTCTTTATGCTGCTTGCTGCCGGGGTTTTGCTGGCTAAGCGCCACTTGAGTGAAGGAGTACAGGAGGAGAGTTTTACCCTTGCCGAGCCACAGAATTACGTGATCCAACGAGAAGCCCCGTTACGGGAAGCACGCCAACACTGCGTTGGGCCGTTGCCAGATAATCAGGGCAGCCCATGGCCCGCTTCGGCAGGTTATCTGCATGAGCCAGATTGGCAAGCAGGCAGCAAATTGCAGACGTTGGCGCTGGATAATCAGCCCAATAAATTTGCCGTATTGGTCAAACTGGAGAACGCCACCAAGCAACTGCTGGCCGAGGTGTTCCTCCCCGCCGCCAGCAGTTTCAATATCAAGCTGGAGCCCAACGGCCGCTATGTGATGAAGGTGAAAAACATCCACAGCGGTTGTAGCTTCCGTACGGCCCTCTCGGTGGCAGATCGGCCCGATGGCAGGCTGCCATTGACCTTTTCAGAGGAGGGGCCAGGCCAATATCATCCGATAAGTGATAGAGAGTTCTAGCACCGTCCTACCGGGTTATTTTTTCGCCGGATGGTCGCGGCGGAACAGCTCCCAACTTTCAATCTCTTGCCCATCAGGCAAGGTGCAGGTGGAATACTGCCCCTGAGCATTCTGCTTGGGGTTAAGCTTGCCGCCAATCTGGCCGCAATACACATCTGCCGGATTCGCCATGCCAATTACCTTCGGCGGCACAGGCGCATCATCATTGGTTTTCGCCGTACCCCCCTGTAACAAAGCCACACTAGCGAAAAGAGAAAGCATCAGGATCTTGGTCATTGAGATTATCTTCACCGTGAATTGAACGGGAGCATCGCTCCCCCAAAGGGATCAGGAAATAAAGGACATGCCCTGTTTCAGCACCAGATCGCAGGCTTTCTGCTTCACCTTCTCGGTAATTTGCGAGGTGCCAAGGCTATTCAGATCCAGCGTGTTGCCCTTGCCGGTATTCAGCAGGCCACCCAGTCCTTGCTGATAATCTTCACTGTTGGCATTGGCCGTGCTGGTGATGCCCAGTTTATTCAGCAGTTGGTCTTTCACCGCTTCGGTGCCGTTCGCCGACAGGACGTTATTCTGCACGCAGTATTGCAAGATCCCTGCGGCGTTGGTCATGCTGGAGGAGCTCAACGCTTTATCACCGCCGTTGAGTAATCCGCTAAGCGAAGACAGCGACATGCCACCGTTGCTGGTGCTGCCACCCGATTTGCTCAGTTCTGTGGCAGCACTGCTGAGGGAGTCCATCAACCCGGCGGCCTGGGCGCTGCCCACAGCCATTACCGTGGTCAAGCTCAGGGCCAACAATAAGCGATGTTTGGTATTCATAACGGTAAGGCTCCTGTTTAACTTCAAAATGACGGCGTAATTAATCCGACGCCTAGCTCGGACGCCGTGCCAGCCGACAAGTTCCTTTTATTCGGGCCGTAACACATTTTTCAGAATTTCGGCAAGCCATCAGAACTGCCAACGCAGCCAGGCGAAGAACACGTTACCGTTATTGTAAGTACCCGGAATATAGGTAGCCTGGAAGGTCAGTTGCTTATAGCCGATCGACGCCAATGGCAGCGGCGCGGGGATCGGGATATATTTCCAGTTGTCACGAGCGGTCACGCTGGCGGTAAATCCCAGCCCCAGACGGAAATCTTCCCCTTCAATCGGCCGCCAGATCTTCTCGTAGGCATAACCGCCGATCGGCTCCCATTTGTTGAAGGAGTCCTTGAACGCCATAAAGTAGATCGCGTGCCAATCACCATCTGCATCAAACCGCGAGATGCCATAGCCCGCTCCCCAAGGGCGCTCGTTGTAATCGTCGGTCTTTTCCTTGTCGTAGGTCCAGCGGTTATGCCAGGTGATCGCCGGGAGATAGAGCTCCTTATTGGGCGAGTTGTTCCATGTTTCCGCCACGTTGCCGGTAAAACGCCCCCACCAGCCTGGATCTTCAGCGTGCGCGACATTGCTATTTTCCGCACTAACCTCGGCGTATGAAGGCAGTGCAGGAAATATCAACGCCAACCCCCCGGCTAACAAGATCCTTTTCACCATCATTTCGCAACTCCTGTAAAAATAAAAGCGGGGATTCTTACCGATCGCCCTATCCTGAGCAAGCCGTTTATCACGGGCCCAATCCTTTTATCGCCCCTCGTTGAGAGACAGTTAAGTTTGGTGCCCATTGGCGTACGCGCCCAAGTTATGCGCCTGTACACGCGTTGTCTGTCAGAAAACTCCGGTTATCCTGCTTGCACCTCAACGACTTATGGAGGAACCTTAGGTTTTATTTGCCGAGGGATAGGTATGGTTATTGGTCCATTTATTAATGGTGCAGCAATATTGGCCGGTGGTATTGCAGGGGCAATGTTGGGTCATAGGCTGCCGGAGCGGGTGCGCCTGGCATTGCCAATGACCTTTGGTATTACCTCGATGGGAATGGGCGTAGTGCTGATCGGCAAGGTCGCACATATGCCGGTGATGGTATTGGCACTGGTACTGGGAGCACTGCTTGGCGAGCTTTGCTACATCGAACGGGGCATCAGCCGCATCGGAGGCTGGGCCCGTAATCTGATGGCCCCCAAAGGCGCTGTCAGAGAGGACCAGAAAGAGTTTCTGGAGGCATATGTCGCCATTATCGTGCTGTTTTGTGCCAGCGGCACCGGTATCTTTGGCTCAATGCACGAAGGGATGACCGGGGATGCCAGCGTGCTGATCGCCAAATCGTTCCTCGATCTGTTCACCGCGCTGATTTTTGCTTCCACGCTTGGCCTGGCCGTGGCGTTGATCGCCGTCCCGCAGTTGGTCATCCAGCTAGCGCTGGCGTTTGGTGCCGTGTTCATCTTGCCGCTGACCACGCCGGCAATGCAGGCCGATTTCTCTGCCGTTGGCGGGTTAATGATGTTGGCCACCGGCTTGCGCATCTGCGGTATAAAGCTGTTCCCGGTAGCCAATATGCTGCCAGCATTGGTGTTGGCGATGCCGATTTCGGCGGCCTGGATCATGTTCTTCTGAGCGCCACTTTCCCAGTTTAAATTATCCTCCTCCTGGCGTAGCGAAAAATTGACGCTCAGCCAGGAGAGCAATGAAGATGGCGGAAAGTACCCGTCTGGCGTTTCCTTTCTGCCCTTGCCGCAATTTCCTGCGGCCATCAATGCAAGAAAAGTACCGCCCCCTGCGAAAATCGCTGTTGCTACCCCTTTTGGGTCGTAAACTCCTTGATACGATAGGCAATCCTTCCCCAAACCCGTGCAACTTGAACAAGCCGCCACTTTCACCAACTGTTAATGCTGACGCCCTACAAGCGACTCGCATTTTCAACGATTAACCGCGCGACATCGCCAGCCGTTCCCTGCTGCGCACGGTTAAATAACAATAAATTGACGTGAATGTGGAGCAATCAATGAGGATCACCATAGGTTCATTCATCCTGCAACAGCTGCGCGCCCTGAAAGTGGATCGCATCTACGGCGTACCCGGCGATTACAACCTGGCACTGCTGGAAACCATCGAGCACGATCAAGAGTGCGAATTCATTGGCAACTGTAACGAGCTGAACGCCGCTTACGCCGCCGACGGCTATGCCCGCCTCAAAGGCGCAGGGGCATTGATCACCACCTATGGCGTGGGCGATCTGGCGGCCCTGTCCGGCATTGCCGGAGCCTATGCAGAATCGGCCCCGGTGATTTGCATTGCAGGTACGCCACCGCTGCACGCCATGCGGGGCAATGCGCTGCTGCACCACTCCCTGGCAGACGGCAATTTTGATAACGTGATGAACTGTTTCCGGCAGTTCACCGTGGCGCAGGCGCTCATCACCCCGGAAAATGCCGCCACGGAGATCCCGCGAGTCATCGCCTGCGCCTGGCAACGCAAAAAGCCGGTTTACCTCCAGCTCCCTTCAGACATTTGTGAAGTGGAAATTGAGGTTGCCGATAATCCCGCTCCATATCGCTTACCAACCAGCGATGCCAGCCATCTACAGCTTGCCAGCGCCGCCCTGCTCGAACGGATTAACCGAGCTAAACGGCCAATCATCCTGATCGATCAGATGGTCGAACGATATCAACTTCAAACGCAGGTGTTAGCGCTGGCGGATAAATTCGCCATCCCGTTAACCAATATGCCCACGGCAAAATGCGCGATCTCCGAGAACACGCCGGGCTGGCAAGGTGGCTATAGCGGCGATCTATCTCGCCCCGAGCTGTTCGAGCTGATGGCCCAATCGGACTGCATCCTCAGCTTTGGCGTACGCCTGGTGGATTCCACTACCGGCTATTTCAGCCAGCAGATCCCAGAGCAGTCGGTGGTAGATATTCAGCCTTTTTCGCTGAAGCTGGATAACCTCTCCTATCCGGCGGTAACGGCAAGCGAGCTGCTGCAAGCTCTACTGGAGAAAGCTCCTGCCACCAGCCTGCCGCCGCTGAAGACACTATCCGGACCACAGCAAAAACTGGCGACGCCAAGCTGCGAACCGCTCGATCAGGACTATTTCTGGCAGCGGATACGGCGCTTTATTCAGGCGGATGACGTGCTGGTCGTTGAAAATGGCACCTCTGGTGCAGCGATCGGCGGCATGCGGATGCCAAACGGCGTTACCGTGGTCAACCAACCGATTTGGGGATCGATCGGCTATACCTTACCGGCATTGCTCGGTACGATGATGGCCGCGCCCGAACGCCGGCAGTTGCTGTTTATTGGTGATGGCTCTTTCCAGCTCACCGCCCAGGAACTCTCAACGCTGTTACGCCATAAGCAAAAGCCGATCGTCTTTCTGATCAATAACGACGGTTACACCATTGAGCGCTATATCCTTGGCGAAACGTCGTCTTATAACGATATTAGCGCGTGGGATTACGCCAGACTCCCGGCGGTGCTAAGCCCGCAGACCCAGGCGTTTTGCGTCGCGGTAGAAACCGGCCAACAGCTGGAGATGGCGCTGGAGCAGGCTTCGCGTCAGGACCAGTTGGCGTTTATCGAGGTGAAGTTGCCAATGATGGATTCCCCACCGGCGATGAAAGAGTTCTGCCGCCGCTGCAACAGCTTTAACTTTGGGCTACACAACCCAAGGCGCATTGCCTGATAAAACCTGGGCCTGGCACAGGGATACCGCCAGGCCAAACTGAACGGGTATACTGTGCTCCTCTCAACGGCTAGGCAAAAGGCCATTAAAGATGTATTTTATATACATCAAATATAGAGGAACATCATGATGGATCAGCAGACCCCCCTGCCAGAAAACTATTACACCCAAAAATACTCCCTGACGGCCACCCATTCCGAAGTCCTTGAGGCCGCCAAACTGATCGCGCCCGGCAAGACGCTGGATCTGGGCTGTGGCAGCGGCCGCAATTCGCTGTATCTCAACCTGAAAGGCTTTGATGTTACCGCCTGGGACAAAAACGCTGCGTCGATCGCCGCAATAAACCAGATCATAGCCACCGAGCAGCTTTCACACATCAGCGCCAGCGAGCAGGATCTCAATACTCATCGCTTTAGCGGCCAGTACGACTTCATCTTGTCTACCGTGGTGTTTATGTTCCTGGATCGCCAGCAGATCCCACACATCGTGCGCAATATGCAAGACAGCACGGTTAAAGGGGGCTACAACCTGATCGTCGCGGCCATGGATACGCCAGATTACCCTTGCACGGTGCCCTTCTCATTCACCTTCAAGCCGGATGAGTTAAAAGAGTATTACCGAGATTGGGACATCATCAAATATAACGAGAACCCCGGCGAGCTGCACCGCGTAGATGCCGATGGCAACCGCATCAAACTGCGTTTCGCCACCTTGTTGGCGCGTAAATAGTCCGCAAGTGTCACGCAGTACAAACCAAATGTCAGGCAGATGAAAACCGCACTGGGCATAACGCTATAGACTGTTAAGGGTAACGATCCGTTTATTCCCTTAGGAGGGCGTATGCCTAATGTGACCATACTGGACAGCGTAGTCCGTTTCCTCGATCGTCAGCATGGCCTGTATATCAACGGCCAGTGGCAAACCTCACAGGCCGAATCGCGGCTGGCGGTCTATAACCCAGCCGACGGCAAAAAAATCTCCTGCTCCGCCGATGCCAACGCCGCCGACGTGGAACTGGCCGTCACCTCGGCCCATCAGGCCTTTACCGCTGGCGTGTGGGCACAACGCCTACCTGCCGAACGTGAGCGCATTTTACTGCGCTTCGCCGATCTGGTTGAGCAACACGCTGAGGAGCTGGCCCAGTTGGAAACCCTGGAACAGGGGAAATCCATCAACATCTCTCGCGCCTTTGAAGTGGGTTGCACACTGAACTGGATGCGCTATACCGCCGGGCTGACCACCAAGATCGTCGGCCAAACCCTGGATGTCTCCATTCCCATGCCGCCGGGAGCCAAATATCAGGTCTATACCCGCAAGGAGCCGATCGGCGTAGTGGCTGGGATTGTCCCTTGGAACTTCCCGCTGCTGATTGGAATGTGGAAGGTGATGCCAGCGCTGGCTGCGGGCTGTTCTATCGTCATCAAACCGTCTGAAACTACGCCTCTTACCCTGCTGCGAATAGCTGAGCTAGCCAGCGAGGCAGGCGTACCACCGGGCGTGTTTAACGTGGTGACCGGCAAGGGAGCTGTCTGCGGTAAGGCGCTGACGGAACATCCGCTAATCGCCAAAGTGAGCTTTACCGGCTCCACGCCGGTGGGGAAAGGGATCGCGCGCGCGGCGGCGGATCGGTTAACCCGCGTCACGCTGGAGTTAGGCGGTAAAAATCCGGCCATCGTGCTGAAAGATGCCGATCTTCAACAGGTGATCGAGGGGTTGATGGCCGGCAGCTTCCTCAACCAGGGGCAGGTCTGCGCCGCCAGCTCACGTATCTATATTGAAGCACCGATTTACGATCGGCTGGTCGCCGGTTTTGAGCAGGCAGTGAAGTCGCTTTCTGTCGGGCCGGGGATGGATGGCAACGCCCAGATCAACCCACTGGTGTCCAAAGAGCACCGCAACAAGGTGGCCGCCTATCTGGATGATGCCCGCAACAAACACGCCGAGTTGATCACCGGTGCCGCCGGGCCAGACTTGCAAGGCTTCTATATTCCCCCAACGCTGGTGATCAATCCCGATGACAGCCTGAACCTGGCGCGGGAAGAAGTGTTTGGCCCGGTCGTCAACCTGATCCGCGTGGCGGATGCCGAGGAAGCGCTGCAGAAGGCCAACGATACCGACTATGGCCTGACAGCCAGCCTGTGGACCACCAGCCTGCAAGCGGCGATGGCTTTTACGCCACGCATTCAGGCGGGCACGGTGTGGGTCAACACTCATACATTAATCGATGCCAACATGCCGTTTGGCGGCTTCAAGCAGTCTGGCAGCGGCCGTGATTTTGGCCCGGATTGGTTGGATGCTTATACAGAATCCAAATCGGTGTGTATTCGTTACTAACCACGCTGCATCCGTTAAAAAGTAGGGGGCGAATTCTCATTCGCCCCCCTGTTTTATGGATAACTCAAAAAACTATTGCTGCTTTTGCCCGTTCAGATTCAGCGTTGGTGTTTCATCGAAAAAGTTCCACGGTTTGAGCAAGGCGTGCACCCACTCGGTTGGCATAATCGGCCACTCTTCCGCTCGTGCCACATGGGTGGTGCCAGTGGTAAGCCAGACCACATCGTCGGTGTTGTCTATCGGCTGATTGTCCGCCGTGTATTGGCCCAGCCCGGTATCGTGGATCGAGCGGTTCGGGTATTTGCCTTCCGGATAACGCTCATTCGGGTTGTAGCGGGTCACCCACAGTTGCCGATCCATAAAGCTCAGACGGTGGTAAATCCATTCCTCCTTGCCAAAATTGGCTCCCTTGGCGATCGGGTGTGTCCCTCCCGCATACGGTATCAACTGATAGGAAACCGGGTTACCCATCTTGTTCAACCGGCTCGGGTTGCTGAGCAAGCGGATAGTGGAAGGATCGAATTTCTGTGCCGCCTGCTGTTCGGTGGTGACTTTCACCTGATCGACCTGCATGGTGCTGGAACGCGGGCCGCCCCGATCGTTAGGCTTCACATCCGGGTTCAACTCCACCAGGCTGTTATTTTCGCCATCGACATCCATATCCAGCCGGAAGTTGTATATGTGCTGATGGGTGGTGCCGACAATGTTGTGATCGATTAGCGTGCCGTATTGCGTATCCTGCTTGGCGGTCGGATCCTGCATGGTTCTGGCTTTCACCCCTTTTACCGCTTCGATCCCCGTCGCCCCAGCGTCGATACCAAGGGTGCCGTTCTGGTGGAATACCCAGTCGAAGATGTAATCGTAGTTGCCAACCGTACTGATCCAGCGCACCACCAGTTCACGGCGTTCGGTGCTGATATTCGGCTGCCCCATTTCCTGATGCTTGTACTCTGGCCCGGCGTAACGCTCAAAGATGGCGATGGCACGTGGAATATCGGTCGGCTTACCGGTGTAATCGGCAATGGTCTCATCCAGCAAGACCGCGTTTTGCGGTGCATCTTTGCCAAGGGCAATCGGTGAGGTAAGCGTGCCCATGCCGTAATCCCCGGCATCCAGATAGGCTTTGAAATACCAGCCCACGTCCGGATCGCCATAAGGCACGATCATGCCCCCCAATGACCCTTCATACATCACCTTGCGCTTACGGCCATTATCGTTATAGGTCACGGTTGAAATCACCGGCCCGACGCGGGAATTCAGATGCAGGTGGAAATCCCAGTTCTGCCAGTGGATAGTGTTGCCGGTGATGGTGTAGTTTTTGCCTTCCGGCTCTATGATATCCAACGGTTTGATTTTCGGGGCCTTGCGGTCGCGTCCGTCGTACGGCGTTGGCTTCATCGGCACCGGGATCACCGGTCCCTCTTCAATTTTGATGATTTTCTTCTGTTCGAGGTCGACCACTGCTACCAGGTTTTCGATCGGATGAGCCCAGTAGTTGCCATCACCAACGTCGAGATAGCTGACCACTTTCAGCAGGCGTTGGTCCTGCTGCAGGCCATCTTTGCCGTCAAAATAACCCACGGTCAGCGGCGTGGTGATCACTTTGCTCGGGTCCGCAACGCCATGTTTGTTCAAGGCTTCGGCATACGCTTTACTGGCGTTGATTATGCTCTGAACGCTGGCGAAGTCATCCAGCAGCACCATTCCCTGAGCATCTTTGATCGGCTGCCAGGACAGCACCTTTTTCTGTTGCAGATCGACCACGGTTTCAATCACGTGTACCCCGTCGAGCAGCGTTATGTCGGCCTGCCGGGGCTGCTGTACGTCGCGACCGCTTAGCACGAACTGCCAGACCTGGCTTTTTTCCGGTTCACGCAGCGAGATTTCGGTAAAGCGCACGTTGTTTTTATACTGTGGAGCCGCCTTGATGATAGCGACCGCCGCGTTAATCTCCGCCGCACTCAACGGATTTAGCGGATGGGCCCGGTGCTCTATCGCAAAGGTCTGATCCAGGCCGGACTGAAACACCTCGTTGATAAACTCGTCGGACATATAGGCCGTTTTACCTTTGAACACCACCGGCACCTGTAATCTCAGCGGCTTGCCGTTAACGATGGCTTCGCGGCTATCCGGTTTGACCTTCACATAGGCGCCATCTTTAACGATCACAAACATGCGGGCGTAGTCATCCCACTGCACACTAGCACCAAACTCCTCCAACGTTTTTTGCAAAGGCACCATATGTGCCGCGGCACCATGAGCCAACGCCGCTGGCTGCCAACCCGCGCCGATCAGCAAGCCTAACGCCAGCGCAATCGCCGCTGGCAGGCGTTTGGTTTTGATTCTTGTTGTGTTAGCTACCATCTTTCCCCCGTCACCCATCAAAGAGACATTACCGCCGTTGTTGTTGTGATGAGCCCGTTTTACGGGGCCCCAATTCACCATAGCAACTCTTCACTGGGGATATTTTGTTGTGCTTGCCATCCGATTTGTCACTCCTGACAATCTGCTGGCAAATCATCCAGGCGGGGTTACAGATACTGCTTGCGGTACGCGCTCGGCGAGACGCCAAAACGGGCCTTGAAGGCGGTGGAGAAATGGCTGTGATCGGTAAATCCCCAGTCATAACCAATATTGGCCAGCTTTTGCCGCTCCTTGGCCTGGCGCAAAACCTGGGCGCAGAGATCCAGACGACGGTTTTTAATGTACTGCGCCACCACCAGCCCCTTGCGGGCAAATAGCCGGTACAGGCTACGCACGGAGACGCCTATCTCACTGGCAACCCATTCTGGGCGCAGCTGTTCGGACTTAATATGCTGATCGATAAACGCCAGCGAACGGGTAAAAATGCGCTCGTGGCTATCTTGCCCCTCGTCTTGCT
This sequence comes from Serratia sp. ASV30, assembly GCF_016428815.1. Taxonomy (NCBI): domain Bacteria; kingdom Pseudomonadati; phylum Pseudomonadota; class Gammaproteobacteria; order Enterobacterales; family Yersiniaceae; genus Serratia; species Serratia sp. ASV30. The sequence goes on from NZ_JAELTL010000002.1 coordinate 101,841, forward strand.
CCATCAAGGCAGGCTGTAACAAGGTGGCCACGGCGTTAAGCACCGCTTCGCTCTCCAGGCGGCTCATCTGCGCATTCTGCATACTGCCCAACACCAACTGCTGGCTGAGCTTAGCCACTGCGTTATCGGCAGCAATACGCCGTGCACCGGGCAGATCGGTAAAACGCAGTTGCTGCTCGAGATAACTACGCGGCAGCAGCAGTGATAATTGTCGGGAACCCTGTTGGTAGGTAAAGCTGCTGGGCTGCGCGGCATCGATCAGGGTGATATCCCCGGCAGACAGCACCGCCTGCCGATCGCCCTGCTCCATAACCGACTGGCCACGCAGTTGGAATACGGTAAAAAAGTGGCAACCGTCACTTTGCTCTACTTCGCGGCGGGTGCGATAAAGTCGGGTCTGGGCAGCATCGACTATGCTCAGGCGTAATGCATGGGAGTGGAACTCCTGGATCGCACCGGCAAACCCAGGCGCCAGGGTTTTGGCACAAAACCGGCCACAGGCAGAATTGATTTGGCCTAACCACTGTTCAAAACTGGCATCAGCGAGCCGGGTAGCAACCACCATGATTAACCCCTTGAAACATAAGTAACAAAAGAGAACAGGCTTATCGTACTGAGCAGCATGCCCCGGTAGCTGCGGCAAGTTGGGCATCAGCCAGAAAATTAACATAACAAACCGATAACATACGTTCAACATTGTTCAGGGGGTTTGATGCCGGGATCACAAACTACAGAGAGAGGATAACTGTCATCGCGGAGATAATTGCTATAAATAATCGCAGAAAGAAGAAGAGAATGTGGGGAATAAAGGAAAGGTACAACACCATCCATAGTGCCGTACCTTAACGATTACTTGCGATTAAGCACCGCAGCGAGCCAGATCGGCTGGTTCACGAGTCAAAAATTCACCGAACTTGCCTTGGCAGGTGGCAACGCGACGGCAAACGGTTACCGCAGAAGAACCGCTACCTGTGGTTTGACGCTCATAGGTAATAACACAGCCAAGTACATAACCGCCAACAACATTTGAAACTTCAGATGCGTTTAATTTTTTCATAAATATATCCTTATAGTAATTACCAAAATGAACTTGCAATATCTTGCTAGAAAATAACTTTAATTTGATGAGATATACTCGTCTTAAAGCGATTAAATTATAATAATAGAATAAATCCACAGTCAACATTAAAGCCTTACCAACACCACGTTATGGATTGGTCTCAATTAAAAACAAGAATAATCCACCATTAAAACCCTAAACATACATTCATTATATGATTAATAAAAAAATATCGGATACAAGATATTACACTATCGGCAATAGCAATAAACCCAGCTGACCAGTTATCATCGTATTGGACTTTATTGAATAGAGTTCATCCTGGTAAGTCCCCAACAGCAGACTAAACACGAGTTGATTACGTGATCCATATCACTGTATAAATAAACAGTGCATGTAACATAACCAATCAGGCACGACAAGAATCAATACCACTGGAGAATACCATGAATAAAAATATCGTTAGCTGGTTTGAAATTTATGTTACTGATATGCCCCGAGCAAAGAAGTTCTATGAGGCAGTATTCAACACGCAGTTAGAAAAACTGGAAACCGAGGGCATGGAATACCTGATGTTCCCTTACCAGGAAGGTGGGGAAGGGTCTGGCGGCGCACTGGTTAAAATGGCTGGCGTGCCAGTTGGAGCTGGCGGCACCATGGTTTATCTGTCATGTGAAGATTGCGCCGTAGAAGAAAGCCGCATTGTGCCAAACGGCGGTGAAATCCTGAAAGAAAAATTTGCCATCGGCGAAAATGGTTTTATTTCCATCGCCAAAGATAGTGAAGGCAACGTGATTGGCCTGCATTCCATGAAATAATACTGTCTGACTATAACAATACGCAAATGATGCCCCTCACCCTAGCCCTCTCCCAAAGGGAGAGGGGATCAGATCGAGTTCATTGATTGCTCTGCATAATCCCCTACCTTGCTTCTTCTTACTCCCTGGTGGGGTTCTGAAAATTCGGCGACACACCAGGGATAAGGGAGCGTTCGAGTTTTCTGAGATTATCTATTCACTTCCAAAAGAGCTGGGGCTATCAGCTCCCTCTCCCTGTGGGAGAGGGTTGGGGTGAGGGGAACAGCCAAATAGCTGCATTTATTACCCCCTCCTCTGTAGCTTATTAATAAATTTGACAAAAAGTAACTTTTGTCATTTATTTGATGCCGCTGTTCGCTCAGCCACACCCGCCATCAAATCAGATAAAAAAACTGACTGAGGCCGATAAAAACTATTTTTTATTTCACCAGGAAGGGAATATGCCGCTACATTTACGCCATTTAGTCTTGATACCGCTATTAACGTTGGTGGCTTGCCATCAACCCACTGCTACCAACCCCACCCATTCCCTCACCGCTACGGCTAAAAATTCACCGGCAGTGGTAAGCAATGCCCGGTTGGAAATCTCGCAAAGTGCGCTGGAATATAACACCCACAAGATTCAGCAACTGTTGGGCGCTAAAACTACCCTTTGCGCCATTTTGAAAGGGGATGCCTATGGGCACGACCTGTCGCTGGTGGCCCCCGTGATGATCAAGAATCACGTACAGTGCATTGGCGTGGCCAGTAATCAAGAGCTGCAAACCGTGCGCGAACTCGGCTTTAAGGGCCGCCTGATGCGCGTGCGCAATGCTACGGAAGCAGAGATGCGCCAAGCTACTGACTATGACACCGAAGAGCTGATCGGCAATCTGGAAATGGCGAAGCGCCTGGATGCCATTGCCGCTCAGCAGGGCAAAACTCTACGTTTCCATTTGGCATTGAACTCTGGCGGCATGTCACGTAACGGTCTGGAAGTCGGCGATCGCGCCGGATTGGCCGAAGCCAAGGCTATCTCAGCACTACCCCATCTGAAAATGGTCGGCATCATGTCCCACTATCCTGAGGAAGATGCGGCGGCGGTGCGCAAGGATCTCGCCCGCTTCAAGGTTCAATCTCAGCAGGTGCTAGACATTACCGGGATCAAACGCAGCGACGTGACCTTACACGTTGCCAATACCTTCGCTACCCTCACCGTACCAGAGTCCTGGCTTGATATGGTGCGCGTTGGCGGGGTGTTTTATGGCGATACCATTGCCAGTAACGACTATAAACGCGTGATGACCTTCAAGTCATCCATCGCGGCACTCAACCATTACCCTAAGGGCAATACCGTCGGTTACGATCGCACCTACACACTGAAACGTGATTCGGTGTTGGCCAATATCCCGGTAGGTTATGCAGATGGCTATCGCCGAGTGTTCAGCAATGCCGGTCATGTACTGATCCAGGGGCAACGGGTGCCGGTGGTGGGTAAAACCTCGATGAATACCGTGATGGTAGATGTGACCGACGTGAAAGGCGTCACTCCTGGCAATGAGGTGGTGTTCTTCGGTAAGCAGGGTAATGCAGAGATCACCGCCACCGAAGTTGAAGACATCAGCGGCGCGTTGTTTACCGAGATGTCGATCCTTTGGGGCGCGACCAATAAGCGCGTATTGGTGGATTAATTAACTCCCCCAGGCAAAGGCTTGCGCCGTGACCTGGGGGAAATCTATACCGTTTACTCGTCGAAGAACCAGTACCCCTGATTAACCAGACCGGTTAACTCGGCAACAAACGCCGGGTTTTGCAGCGCGCTACCCAGTTCTTTTTTGCCAAGTAGGGTGTAACGGCATAGGGCATCGGCGGCTTTAGGCTCGACGGTATCCAGGCGTTCGCTGTTGATAAAGAAGCTGCCGCCAACCTCCAGCACCCTTAAGCCACTCAGGCGAGTCAGGACGGCACCGTCCATCAGCGCTTCGGCAACCTCATCCTGCTCGTAAGGCGGTTGCGCTGGGGCAATATCCAACTCGTGGCGCGGCGTGGTCACGAAACGACCAAACCACTGTTTAAAATCTTCCGGCTGATTAATCATTTCGGTCATCATGCTGCGCAGGCGATCAAGCTCATATTCTTCAACCCGGCCAGGGTGTTCCCGGCAGGTTAAATCAGGATCGCTGTAGTGCTCGCCCCCGAGGTCATTTTCCAGCGCATAGTCCGCAAAGCTGCTGATGAGGTCCCTGCCGTTAGGGCCACGGAAGCCAACGGAGTAGTTAAGCGCGGTTTGGTGGGTAAAGCCGTCGTGCGGGAAGCCCGGCGGAATATACAAGATATCACCCGGCTCCAGATCTTCATCGATAATCGGCTCGAAAGGTTCCACGTGCAGCAGCGCCGGATGCGGGCAAAACTGCTTCAGCGGCAATTTGTCACCCACGCGCCAGCGGCGGCTCCCCATGCCCTGAATGATGAAGACGTCATACTGATCGATATGTGGCCCTACGCCGCCACCAGGTACTGAGAAGGAGATCATCAGATCGTCCAACCGCCAATCCGGTAACACGCGGAACGGGGTCACCAACTCCGCTGACGGGGCATGCCAATGGTTAACCGCCTGGGCCAGCAGCGACCAACCGGTTTCTCCCAGGTTATCAAAATGCTCGAACGGCCCGTGGCTAGCCTGCCATTGGCCATTGGTTTGGCTGACCAGACGACTGTCTACCTCAACCTCCATCGCCAGGCCGGCCAACTCGTCCGGGGTGATCGGATCGACAAAGTTCGGGAAGGCATTTTTTAACACCACAGGTTGTTTTTGCCAGTATTTCTCTAAAAACTCGGGCCAGTTAAGATTCAGTTGATAAGCCATGGGTCCACACCAGTGAGAAGACAAACGGGCCTGATTATAAAGAGGCTGACACCGGTGGCGCCTTGTCATTGGTCAATGACTGGGCGTTCAATCAGGCGAAAATGATGCCCCTCACCCCAACCCTCTCCCACAGGGAGAGGGAGCTGATACGGCGCTGTAGTCAAGTATGGGAGGCGATCTGTAGCATCAACGGCCAGACTCAAAGGGGCGCTGCATGCTGCGCCCATCTGGATAATCAATGGTTAGCTGGTGCCCTCTGTTACCCCCTATACGGGGTCAGAGTCAGGTGCAGGAAGCAATTTGCAGCATGTTTCGCCCCCCTTAAACGGAAAAAGCAGATTGAAGTGGGTTATTACCCACCGCAACCTGCCTGGTGATTCAGTGCTTGGTCAAATAATGATTAATGCACTTGCTTGTCATCGACAAAAATATGGTGCGGGGAGCGTGCACGCGGGTGGATAAAGAAATGCCCTTCTGGCGCAGAATCCGTGCTTACAGGCACCAGCTTGAGGTTGGTCGCCTTCAGGCGTTTATCATGCAGCGCATAGATAATGAACGGGATAGCCACTACCACCAGGAAACACACCACCAGCATAGTCACGTACATATGGTTGGCTTCTACCCCAGCCAGACCTGAAGGCGGGAAGAACGAAACCACAAAGGCAACCGCAGAGATCAGCAAACCAATAGTAGCCACGGCAAGCTTGACCATTTTGCCCCCCGGAATATTGAAGACACGTTCGTTTTCCGGCTGTTTGCGTACCAGTTTGATGTAGCCCAGGAACAGCAGGAAATAGCTGCACAGGTAGATCACCACGGTCAACGCCAGCGCAATCAGGAAGGACATGTTATTGCCGCCCCCGGTGTTAGTCAGGACAATCAGCGCAATCGAGGTAATCACCAACTGAGAAATCACCAGTACGACAGGCACACCATTCTTGTTCATTTTGGCAAAGCGAGCAGGTAAGATCCCTTGTTGTGCGGTAACCAGCATGCCGCGAGACGGGCCAACAATCCAGGCGGCGATTTCTGCCAACACGCCCAACAGCAGCAGTGCTGCAATGACGCGCACAGCCCATTCAAACTGCGGACCGAAGTGCGAGATCAACACGCTGAAGGTTTGCATCACCCCCGCAGAAAGGTTGATTTCACCATGTGGGATCACCGCTGCGATAGAAAGCCCGCCGACAGAACTTAAACAAATCGCCGCAACCATCAGCAGCAGCATGGCAAGCGGGTAATCCCGGCCTGGGTTTTTCATCTCGTTGACGTGAGTCGCCGAGGCTTCAACGCCCATATAGCTCAGGATAAACGCCACGAACACTACCAGCGTGCCCATTTGGGTAAAGTCTGGGAAGAAAGTAGAGGCGTTCATTTCGATGGCCAACGGCGCACCAGAATGCAGATAGCTGACGGACAGGATCACCAGGACAGCCGCCGGTAACAGGATGCCGGCAAAGAAGCCAATCTTGGCAATACGCGCGGTGTTTTTGGTGCCACCGAACTGGGTGAAAGCCAATCCCCACAAGATGACCAATGCAGCGACGGTTTTAACGATCGGGTCTTCGTTCAGTTCAGGCCACTTGAGGATATAAGACAGCGCCCCCAGCACAAAATAGAGCATAGGGATGAAACCTATGGCAATTTGCAGATAGCCAAAAGAGATGGCGGCAAAGCCCCATTTCTCACCCAAAGTTTTAGACACCCAGGTGAATACCCCGCCTTCCTGCCACCCTTTTACGGTCGCCATCTCGGCGGCACATAGACCGACGGGAATAAACCATAAGAACCCGCCTAACAGCAGGAAGAAGATGAGAGAAAAACCCGAGGTTGCAAAGGTCGGATATTCATAAACCGCCATCACCATAGATGCGGTAATAGCAAAAAAGCCTAACAACGTTAATTGTTTTGGAGCGGCGCTTTTTTCTGTGCTCGCCATAACGATTCTCCTGCAGGAAGAGGTTACTCTTTCCAGCGAATATTGGTGGGGAAAAAAGCGGGGCTGGCATCAGCGCCGCCCCGAAATAATAAAACCCTGGCCTTAGCCGTGATGGAACCCGCTGCCTTGTTGCGCAGACACTGGGTTGATGACAGGGTGATTCTCGAATTCAATCAGCGCCCTTTTGATATCTTCGATCAGCAGGCAACCGAGGTCGTAGCTCACGCCGTGGCGCACCAGGATGCGTTGAATTACCAGATCTTCACGGTGTGTTGGCATCGAATAGGCCGGAACCTGCCAACCGCGAGCGCGCAGTTTTTCCGCCAGATCGTAAAGGGTGTAACCACCTATCGCCGCACCGTCTTTCAATTTCCACGCCAGCGCCGGGATGCCCTTATCGCTGTCACCATCAAACAGGATTTCAAACGGCCCTAACTTGCCAATCTCGGCCGCCAAATGCTGAGCCGTGGCGTAGCAAGCGCTGTGGATTTTGGCGTAGCCTTCGCGGCCAAGGCGCAGGAAGTTGTAATACTGCGCAACGATCTGGCCACCGGGGCGTGAGAAGTTCAGCGCGAAGGTTGGCATGTTGCCACCGAGATAGTTGACGTTGAAAATCAGCTCTTCAGGTAAATCCGCCGCTTCACGCCATACCACCCAGCCTGCACCCAGCGGAGCCAAACCAAATTTATGACCGGATGAGTTAATGGATTTCACCCGTGGCAGACGGAAGTCCCACTCCAGTTCTGGCGAGCAGAATGGAGCCAGGAAAGCGCCGCTGGCACCATCGATGTGCATCGGAATATCCAGGCCGGTTTCCTGCTGCAGGCGATCCAGCGCATCACTGACCTCTTTCACCGGCTCGTACTGGCAGGTGAACGTCACGCCCAGGGTTGGCACGACACCGATGGTGTTTTCGTCAACGCGCTTGAGCACTTCTTCCGCGTTCATGATCAGACGATCGCCTTCCAGCGGGATTTCACGCAGCTCTACGTCAAAGTAACGAGCAAACTTGTGCCAGCAGATCTGCACCGGGCCACAAATCAGGTTTGGTTTATCGCTAGGCAACCCCTGCTCGGCACGCTTTTTGCGCCACTGCCATTTCAGCGCCAGCCCACCCAACATGGCGGCTTCCGAGGAACCGATGGTTGAACAGCCAAGGGTGGTTTCCGGCGTTGGCGAATTCCACAGGTCGGCCAGCATTCTGACGCAGCGGGCTTCAATTTCGGCCGTTTGCGGATATTCGTCTTTATCGATCATGTTCTTGTCGATAGACAAATCCATCAGTTCGCGAATTTCGTCATCCACCCAGGTCTGGCAGAACGTCGCCAGGTTTTGGCGGGAATTACCGTCCAGCATCAGTTCATCACGGATGGCATTAAAGACGTTACGTGGATTACGCTCGGTAATGGGGAAGGTTGACTTAGGTAATTCACCCGCCAAATCTACGGACGCGTAAACATCATCATTTTCATTATAAGCCGGGGTGTTATTTGCCTTGTTCATAATAATAACCTTTTAATATAGACCTACTAATCAAGAAGTAAATTCGCGATATCAGACAGCATAAATAGCGTTATTATTTGAACGCTACGTTCGCCGCAAAACTTGATAAGGATATTAAAACAGGCATCATTTCGAAGATATGAGAGGGATTGGTAATTACTGTAGGTGCGGGACTACACTTGTAGGCTTATATCAAGGGGCGCAGCAAACTGCGCCCTTGGGTATGAATATACCTATGGACGGGAAAATGCCTCAATGGCTGCATTCAGCCCCTGCAGCAACTGTTCCAGCTCGCGCATGCCCTCTTCTATCACCGCCTCATGCTGTTGTGCCGCCAGCGCATTTTCCAGTTCTTCACTAAGCAGATGCAATGACGTGGCCCCCAGCAGCTGAGCCGTACCGTTAATGCGGTGTAAATGGCGTTGCAGAGTTGGCCAGTCCTGTAATTGGAGTGCCTTACTCGCCGCCGCCAAATCTTTGTCATTTTCCAGGCGCGACTGTTCAAGCATCTGGCGCATCAGGGCGCTGTCACCCAAGCTGAGTGCCTGCAGCGTAGCCATATCGACAAACTCGCTGAGGGGAGTGGCCTGCGAAGGCCCCGCCACGCTTTGCAACGCCGCTTCCAACTGCGGTAAATCCACTGGCTTAAACAGGCACAGGTTCATGCCCATCGCCAGGCAGCGCTCTTTCTCTTCGGCCTGTGCGTTGGCGGTTAGCCCCCAGATAATGATGTCCCGATTGAATTCTCGCACCCGGCAGGTCAGCGTGATGCCATCCATATTAGGCATGTTGAGATCGGTGATGAGTAGATCGTATGGATTGGCCCCGATCAAGGCCAGGGCTTGCACACCATCAATGGCCTCATCGACCCGATAGCCAAGCGTAGCCAACTGACGACGAAGCAGCAGCCGGTTGGTCGGGTGATCGTCAGCAATCACAATCCTCAGCGCTTTTGGGCCACTGACTGGCGATTTCGGTGTGAATGACACGGCGGTAACCTTATCCAGATCCGTAACCGCGGTGGTGAGCGTCACCGTCATGATGGTGCCCCTGCCCGGCTGGCTTACCATCTCTATGGTACCGGCCATGCGTTCAACCAACTCACGGCAGATCGTCAGACCCAATCCCGATCCGGTCTGTTGTTTGCCCCCTTTGGTCTGACTAAAGGGCTTGAACAGGTGTTGCTGTTCCTGCGGGCTAATGCCTGCCCCGCTATCTTTCACGCTCAGCGTCAAGCGAGTTTGATCGGTGCCCTGCGCGTGCGTTTGCGCTATCACTTCGATCCCTCCCTCAACGGTAAATTTGATGGCGTTACTGAGGAGATTGGCCAGCACCTGTTTCACTGCCTGCGGATCGAGCCACAGCGCCTGAGTTTTTTCCAGGTGGTAATCGACCGACAGCCGCAGGTTTTTCTGCGTGGCTACCCCTTCGAAACTACTGACCGTCGTTGCTAACAACGAGGCCAGATCCACCCATTCTGGCGCCAGTTCAAAGTTACCAGACTCAATTTTTTCCATATCCAGTACATCGCCAATCAGGCCGAGTAGTGACTGAGCAGTGGAATAAGCCAACTGAATAGATTCTTTCTCAGCTTCCGGACTTTGGCTATGGGTGGTCAGTAACTCAAGGAACCCCATAATCGCACTCACCGGCGTACGGATCTCATGGCTCATGCTGGCAAGGAAAGTGCTCTTGGCCCGATTGGCATCGATGGCCTTGTCTTTCTCCACCTGCAACGCCTCCATCAGTTGCCTGGATTCGGTAATGTCCTGCCAACCGCAAATCAGCGTCGGCGGCGTGTTGGCGGGCAGCTGGCACAGCGTTAGCCAGTGCAAAATCAGGCGTTCTTCCGTGCCATTATTCAGCACCAGTTGATGAGGGATAACCTGGTTGACTTGCAGCCCTTGCTGGATATCGGGTTGAAGCGCTGCGAAAATGTCTGCCAGCGGGTTACGGCGATCGAACAATGAGTGATGCATCGCGGCATGTAACTCGGGGGTGAAGAAGGCCCCGAAGGCGCTGTTGTAGCTTTCGAGCTCACCCTCCAGCGAAATAACGTACACCGGCACGGGGATCGAGTTGAATAAGGTTTGGCGGAAACCGAGCTGATACTCCAGCGCAGCCTGTGCCTCCTTGCTTTTACGGATGGCCCGCAGCAGATAGGCTCCCCACAGCAAGCTGCTGACAACCAGCAGCGTCGCCAGAACAATCACCAGGTAAAAAGGCCGATTATAAAGGTTCCAGGTATCAATTTTCACTTCGGGGGTTTTTACCCACTTCCCGGCCAAATTCATCAGCTCTTTGGGGGGAATATCGTCGAGTGCCTTGTTCAGAATGCTTTGTAATTCTTGCGAGCCACGTGGAATGACAAAGGAGATCTGGGCGGTGCGCTCGTCGGGAATACGGAAATAGCTCAACCGATTGGGATAATAGTGATCGATGATGTAGCGCGAGGCGAGCTGTGTGGATACCACCGCATCAATTTCCCCCCGATCCAGCATGCTCAGCGCCGCGCCGGTATTCTCAACCACGACCCATTGCACACCCGGATATTTGGCTTTTAGCTTTTCCGATAGCGAGTGGTAAGCCGGAATAGCCACTTTCATGCCCGGTTTCAACGTTTCGCTCTGCTTGGCCGTAACGCGGGTGACGATCACAAAAGGAGTAGCCAAAAACGGATGAGTAAAGGCAGCCTGCTCTTCCCGCTCGGGGCTGTACGTGGCCGAGGACAGGATATCCCAATCACCACTTAGCATAATCCTGGCCATCTCTTCATTGGAATTGGCAATCACCGGTTCAAAGGTCAAGCCGGTTTGCAGCTGGATCAGGTTCAGGATATCGCCAACGATCCCGCGTATTTCCTGGTTTTCATCCACCATGCTGAACGGGGCGTAATAGGGGTTAATCACTACACGCAATTTGCGGTGTTTTTCCAGCCAGCGAGTTTCCTGTGGGGTAAGAACCAGCTCTTTGGTTAAAAAGCTGAGGTTCCCCATATCAATCCAGGACTGAGTAATCTGGCTGTGCTGAGGTTCGGTCAGTGAACTGATAAAGCTGTCGACAATCTTGATCAATTGCCGTTGGCTATCGAGCGCAATAAGCACGTCGCCGCTTTTCGGCGCTCGCCAGAACTTCACCATTCCCAGCGTCTGGTAGAAATCGCGCGCGATAATAAAACTGGTGGTGATGTTATTACCGATAAAGTAATCACTATGATGGCTGGCAACCGAGGTCAACGCCTGATATTCATTGGCAAAAGAAGTGATGCTGGCGTTAGGAAAAGACTGTTTAATAAATGATTTTGGTGGAAAATCCCGGGAGATCGCTATCCTGACTCTGTCGCTATTATCGTGAAACGGCTTCATCACCTCGCCAAGCCGGGTCACCAGAGTTGGATAGCCTTGCACCAACGGCAAGCTGGCAATAACGGGAGCCTTTGGCTGGCTAATCCCACCGAGCGTACTGAGAACAAGATCGACACGGCCCGCAAGAAGTGCTGCCAATGCCTGTTGCTCATCGGCGTAGAGCTTGATGTTCACACCGATATTCAGAGTCTTTCTCAGCAGCGCAAGATAATCCGCATTCATCCCCCAATAGCGCCCGGTGACGCTATTCATACTCAACGGTTGGGATTCAACACCATACACCGCTATGTTAAGACTGCGCTTTTGCGCCAGCCAGATAAAGTCATCATGGTCCAAGTAGATGGCCGGAGGCGTGACCAGGTGGTTACTCGCCAGCGTTAACGTGATCGGCCCGTTGCTCACCGCCCGTGCAGGCAGCATCAGAAACAGCAAAACCAGCCAAAGCCCCAGCGCCCGTTTTAACATGCCTTCACCCAATTTTATTACGGTTGGCAAAAGCAAACAGATCGGCCAACGAGCTACAGCCGAGCTTCTCCATTAAACGGCTTTTATAGGTGCTGACCGTTTTATTGCTGATAAACATCGCCGCCGCAATCTGCATATTATCTGCACCGCTGAGGAGGGAACGCATCACCTTGATCTCCTGGCTGGAGAGCGATGCCAGCATTTCCTGTTCCGAAGAAAGACTGCCGACAAAACCGTTCAGTGAGAAAGGAAAATAGCTGTAGCCATTCTGGGCAGCATGCACCGCGGCGATGATATTAGTCATGCCCTCTTTTTTACTGATAAAAGCATTGGCCCCGGCATCCGCGCTACGCTTGCCGTAGAACAGATCGTTTTTGGCGGAGACCACGATAATGATTTGGCTGAACTGCTGCTTTCTGAGCTTTTCAACTACCTCAATGCCGCTCATGATGGGAATATCGACGTCGACAATCACCACGTCTGGCTGCTGCTGCGCCACCTGTAGCAGCGCCTCTGCCCCATCCCCTGCCTCGCCAATGACGCTGATGCCTTCACTTTGCAGCAGGTTCTTGATCGCCATACGAGCCAGAGGATGGTCGTCCACAATTACGGCGCTCAAAGACTTGGTTTTACTCATTGTCGTTTCCTGGGTCATATAAAAAACACGGGCAGCGTTGGTCAGCGATGTTTCTTCGCTCACGCTCTATTTTAAGGATTTCAAGCTATCTACGAGCTTATAGCATAACCCTGTTTATAGTTCTAATTCGCTTTTGGCCCCCTTACCCCAACCCTCTCACACCGTGAGAGGGTGCTGTACGGAGCCTAAGTCAGGTGCAGAAGTCAATCTGTGGCACATTCAGCCCCCACTCCCTGCTCCTGTAGCTGCGGGGTGGACTTCACCTGTAGGACGCTGCCTGCAACGATTTCCGATGTCTCTGCTGTGTTACGGCAACGCCCGCTTTTATAATCACTACGAACCTTCAGCGTTTCTTCCCGTAAGCCTATGCCGCTTTAAGCTGAAGGTGATTAACCAAGCCATTCAATGAATAAATTACGCGCTGAGCTTATTACCCACAGCAGCGTAATGGTTTGCTATTGCTCCTAAAACAGACAAGCAAGGGTTTTTCCATGCCACATTTACCGCAGCCAGACAGTAACCCGGTGAAAACACCATTAGAAAAAAGAAAGCAATGGCTGCTCATTTTTCTAATGGTGATTGTTATTGCGGCTATGGCCAGTGCAACCTGGTGGTATTTCAATTCGCGCAATGTGCAAAGCACCGATGATGCCTATGTGATGGGCAATCAGGTCACTATTTCTTCGCAGGTTAACGGTAGCGTGGTCAGCGTGAATTACACCAATACCGATTTAGTCCAGCAAGGGGATGTCTTGGTCAATTTAGATGATACCGATGCCAACCTCAACTTTAAAAAAGTCAAAAATAAGCTGGCGGAAACGGTGAGAAAAACCAAACAGATCTATGTCAACGACGCACAATATAATGCCAATATTGCCCAGGCTAAAATCGCTTATCAGCAAGCGCAGGCCGATTATCAGCGCCGAACCCAATTGATGGGAGCGGGGGCTTTTTCAAAAGAAGACCTGCAACATGCGCGCAATGCCGTTAGCAGCAGCAAAGCGGCACTGGACGTCGCTATCGAGCAATATCGCAGCAATCGTATCCTGATCCAGAATTCCACGCTAGAACAGCAGCCGGCCATCCTGTTGGCGGCAGAACAAATGCGCGAAGCCTGGCTCGCGCTACAGCGCACCAAAATTCGCAGTCCGGTGACCGGCTATGTTGCTCAACGCAATGTGCAGGTGTGCGAAACGCTGAGCGCTGGCCAGGCCTTGTTATCCATCGTCCCGGCCGATCAGCTGTGGATTGACGCCAACTTCAAGGAAACCCAGCTCAGCGGCGTGCGCATTGGGCAAAAGGTTAGCGTGGTGAGCGATCTGTATGGCAGCAATGTGGTGTTCAACGGCGTGGTTGAAGGGATCAATATGGGGACCGGCGGCGCGTTCTCGGTACTGCCCGCGCAGAATGCCACCGGTAACTGGATCAAAGTGGTTCAACGCCTGCCGGTGCGTATTACCCTGGATGCAGAACAGCTCAAGGCATACCCACTGCGGATTGGCTTATCCACCACGGTGACCTTGCGCGAAAACAATACCAATGGCCCTGCCCTATCTACCACCCAACGCCAGAAACCGGCTTACCAAAGCCAGGCGCTGGTGCTCGATACCTCCAGTATCGACCAGGAAATCCAAGACATCATCAAAGCCAATGCGATGTGACTTATGAGCAACAACACACTGCTGCCGTTAAAAGGCTGGTCATTGATCCTGGTGACGCTGTCGCTGTCGATGGCGACCTTTATGCAGATGTTGGATTCCACCATCTCCAACGTCGCCATTCCCACCATTTCCGGGTTCCTGGGTGCCTCTACGGATGAAGGAACCTGGGTGATCACCTCGTTTGGCGTCGCCAATGCGATCTCCATCCCGATAACCGGGCGTCTGGCGCAACGGTTCGGCGAGCGTAAGCTGTTTTTAGCTTCGGTGACGTTGTTTGCACTGGCGTCGCTATGCTGCGGGTTCTCCACCAATCTCGATATGCTGATCTTTTTCCGCGTCATTCAGGGATTGGTCGCAGGCCCGTTGATCCCACTATCGCAAAGCCTGCTGCTGCGTAACTACCCGCCGGAGAAGCGTAATATCGCGCTGGCGCTGTGGTCGATGACGGTGATAATCGCCCCGATCTTTGGCCCGATTATTGGTGGCTATATTTGCGATAACTACGACTGGGGCTGGATATTTTTAATCAACGTTCCATTCGGTATCATCGTCGTTGCCATTACCGCATGGATACTGAAAGGAAGAGAAACACCCACCGAGCCGGTAAAAATCAACCTGTTCGCCCTGAGCCTGCTGGTGCTAGGTGTGGGTAGCCTGCAAATCATGTTGGATAAAGGCAAAGACCTCGATTGGTTTAGCTCTACCACCGTGATCGTGCTGGCCGTGATCGCCGTGGTCGCGCTGATTTTGCTGATTATCTGGGAAGCCACCAACGATAACCCGATCATCGATCTGAGCCTGTTCCGCTCACGTAACTTCAGCATCGGCGTCCTGTGCATCAGTTGTGCGTATCTGATTTATGCCGGAGCCATTGTGCTGATGCCGCAGCTGCTACAGACGGTGTTTGATTACACCTCGGTATGGGCTGGGCTGGCCTATGCTCCCATCGGGCTGATGCCGCTGCTGATCGCGCCATTGATTGGCCGCTACGGCGATCGTGTTGATATGCGGGTATTGGTGACCTTTAGCTTTATCGTGTATGCCGGTTGCTACTACTGGCGTGCGATGACGTTTAATCCGGCGATTGATTTTACTGCCGTGGTGCTGCCGCAGTTGATGCAAGGCTTCGCCGTGGCTTGCTTCTTCCTGCCGCTGACCACCATTTCATTGTCAGGGCTCGCACCAGAAAAATTCGCTGCGGCCACCAGCCTGAGCAACTTTTTCCGGACGTTATCTGGCTCGATCGGTACGTCACTCACCATGACCCTGTGGAGCCACCGGGAGTCATTTCACCATGCGCAACTGACACAGTCAGTGACGCCATTCAACCCGGCGGCGATCAACCTGGATCACCATCTGCAAAATCTGGGGTTCAATCAGCAGCAAGCCGCGACCTATATCAACGATCAAATTACCCAACAGAGCCTGCTGATGTCGGCCAACGATATTTTCTATCTCTCTGCCGGGGTGTTCCTGATGCTGACCCTACTGGTGTGGTTCGCCAAACCCCCGTTTAATACGGCCAAGACGGGGTGATAAACGGGAACATAGAGAGGCGCTGACGCGCCTCCTGATTTACTTGATCCGTTTACCGGAGCCATCAACAACCTTTTCGCCGTCCTCTTTGGCCAATGCCCCTATTTGCGGATTGGGCAGGATATCAAGCACCGTTTCGGAGGGGCGGCATAGGCGGGTCCCCAGCGGCGTCACTACAATCGGCCGGTTAATCAGAATCGGGTGCTGCAACATAAAATCGATCAGTTGCTCGTCGGTGAAGACGTCTGCTGCCAGCCCTAACTGCTCGTAGGGTTCCACGTTATTACGCAGCAAGGCCCGCACGCTGCTCCCCATGTCTGCAATGAGTTTCACCAGTTCAGCGCGGCTGGGGGGTGTCTCCAGATAATGGACGATCGTTGGCTCTGTACCGCTGTTGCGAATGAGCGCCAGCGTATTACGCGAGGTGCCGCAGGCAGGGTTGTGGTAAATCGTGATCATGGATGTTCCTCGCTACAAAGTGATGGATAGACGTAACGCCAAGGCAGTCAGCGTGACCAACAACACGGGTACGGTCATGATGATTCCGGTACGGAAGTAATATCCCCAGGTGATCGTCATGTTTTTCTGCGACAACACATGCAGCCAGAGCAGCGTTGCCAAGCTGCCAATCGGCGTGATTTTGGGCCCCAGATCGCAGCCAATAACGTTGGCGTAAATCATGGCCTCCTTAATCACCCCTGACGCAGCACTCCCCTCAATAGACAGCGCGCCAATCAATACCGTTGGCATATTGTTCATAATGGATGACAAGAATGCGGTCAGGAAGCCAGTGCCAAGCGTGGCGGCCCATAAACCATTATCCGCCAGTAGGTTCAGTACGCCGGAAAGGTATTCCGTTAATCCGGCATTGCGTAGGCCATAAACCACCAGATACATCCCCAGCGAGAAAATGACGATCTGCCAGGGCGCACCGCGCAGCACCTTCCCGGTGTTGATGGCATGACCTCTTTTGGCCACCGCAAACAGGATCATCGCCCCCACGGCAGCAATAGCGCTGACCGGAATGCCGAGCGGCTCCAGCACGAAGAAACCCACCAACAGCAGGATTAATACCACCCAGCCAGTTTTGAACGTGGCCGGATCTTTAATGGCTTGCGCCGGTTGTTTCAGTCGTTCGAGATCATAGGTCGGCGGAATGTCCTTGCGAAAGAACAGATGCAGCATCACCAGCGTCGCGATAATCGCAGCGATATCAACAGGCACCATCACCGAAGCATATTGCGTGAACCCCAGATCAAAGAAGTCTGCCGAAACGATATTGACCAGATTGGACACAATCAGCGGCAGACTGGCGGTATCAGCAATAAACCCGGCAGCCATGACAAACGCCAACGTGGTGCCTTTGCTGAATCCCAGTGCCAGCAGCATGGCTATTACTATGGGGGTAAGGATTAGCGCTGCACCATCGTTGGCAAACAAAGCCGCCACGGCTGCGCCTAGTAAAACGATGTAAGTGAACAGCAGGCGCCCCCGCCCGTTTCCCCAGCGGGAGACATGCAGCGCAGCCCATTCGAAAAAACCAGACTCATCAAGCAACAGGCTGATAATGATCACGGCGATGAAGGTCGCCGTAGCATTCCAGACAATATTCCATACCGCTGGGATATCGGCAATCTGCACCACGCCGGTGAGCAAGGCCAACCCCGCGCCAAGTGTGGCACTCCACCCAATCCCTAACCCTTTCGGCTGCCAGATCACCAGCACAATGGTCAGGATAAATATCGCCCCAGCCAATAACATACTTACCACCTCACATTTATATATGTATTTTCATATGTGTTTGCACAAAAAATTTAGCTACACAGGGTTTTACCCTCGCTGGAGCAATTCGCCGCTGCCAGCTTACGTGCCATAGTGTGGACTTCGTCCTGTTGACTCAACCAGGCTTGTTCAACAACCAGGGCTGCCCAGGCAGGAATATGCGGGGAAAGACGATAATGCACCCACTTCCCCTGCTTACGATCCAGCAGCAATCCGCACTCTCTGAGCATTGCCAAGTGGCGTGAAATCTTGGGTTGCGACTCTTCCAGCCCAGTACAAAGATCGCAAACGCACAGTTCACCCAACTGTTTGAGCAGCAACACGATACCCAGGCGGGTTTCGTCCGACAGGATTTTGAACAGTTGCAAGGAAGTCAGGGTCATCGGTCTCTCCGTTACGATCGGTGGATAAAGCATACCCGCAGGCGCTTTCAAGTCAATGACACATTTGAATTTTCATATATGTATTTTCTCTCTTCCCTTGCCACAGAAAGCGCTCAACGTTGTGTCGATACGTCGCGTAGCAACGGTGGCCAGAAAGCCCCCTGGCCACCCGATGCGTCCGGCAATACGGCTTTACATTTAAGCCAATTTAAAAGCCATAATGCGGTAATATATTCACACCCCGGCAACAAATAATATTGCACCCAATAGTGTGAGCCTGTTCAAGACGAAAAAAACCCAATAATGCTATTTATTCTGCATGGTTTTCTCTAACGTGGATCTGCGTCATCATGAATCATTTAGAACTGCAGGCACTGCGTCAGCTTTTTTTTATGACGGTCGAAGAATGTGCGGCCTATATTTCATCTGACAACAATTTAGCTACATGGCAGCAATGGGAGCGTGGTGAAAGTGAAATACCGGCCGCTATTATTGATACATTCACAAAAATGATTAAAAAAAGAAAAAACCACATCAACGCCATCATCGACAAGATCAACAATCGCATTGGTAATAACACCATGCGCTTCTTCCCCGATTATGCGTCCTTCCTGGCTGTCTATGCCCAAGGTGATTATCTGGAATGGAAAATTTATCAGTCGGTCGCCGCACAGCTTTATGCTTATGATCTAGAGCGGCTATGTTAACCCAAACTAATAGGACACATCGCGCTCGTTAACCTTGACGGGATTATATAAGGAAGGTTTATCAACACCACCTGCCCATCGTTTTGACTGACTATCACCCCTGACAGCAGGCTAACGCCTGTAACAATCTCGTGCCCAGCCGTTTTTCCCGGCACGAATAATTTATTATGAACGAGTTTCTGAGCAACAACCTATGGAAAACAAGTATGTACCAACAGCCTTGGGGCTGTATCTGAATTATCTGGTGCACGGTATGGGGGTAATATTAATCAGCTTGAATATGCCTTATCTGGCAGAACAATGGCACACCGATGCCGCTGGCATCTCGATCGTCATCTCTTCTTTGGGCATTGGCAGGCTCAGTGTGTTATTAATCACCGGCATGTTATCCGATCGTTTTGGCCGCAGGCCCTTTATTTTTCTGGGGATCCTGTGCTATTTAGGCTTCTTTTTCGGCATTCTTCTCAGCCCCACGATTATTATCGCTTATGTATTTGGTTTTTTAGCCGGCGTTGCCAACAGTTTTCTCGACTCGGGCACCTACCCTACGCTGATGGAGGCATTCCCCAAGTCGCCAGGCACCGCCAATATCCTGATTAAAGCCTTTGTCTCCGGCGGCCAGTTTCTGTTACCGATGGTCATCAGCCTACTGGTCTGGGCCGAGGTCTGGTTTGGCTGGTCCTTCCTGATCGCTGCTGGCATTATGCTGCTCAACGGCCTGTTCCTGCTGCGCTGCCCATTCCCCGCTCACCCGGTGCAACGCATAGCCACCAGGACCGATAAAAATGCAGATGAAAACCATCACTGTTCCATCGTGGATCTCATCAGCTATACCTTATATGGCTATATCGCCATGGCCACCTTTTACCTGATCAGCCAGTGGCTGGCGCAGTATGGGCAGTTTGTGGCGGGTATGAGCTATACGATGTCGATCAAGCTGCTGAGCATCTACACCATCGGATCATTGATGTGCGTGTTCATCACCGCCGGCCTGGTAAAGAAAAGGTTTAAATCAACCACCTTTCTGATGCTGTATACCTTTATCTCCTTCATTACCTTACTCACCGTTTGCCTGTATCCCAATATGTACGTCGTGATGGTTTTCGCCTTTGTTATCGGCTTCTCTGCCGCAGGTGGGGTCATGCAACTAGGGCTGACGCTGATGGCGACCCGCCTTCCCCACGCGAAAGGCAAAGCCACCGGCATTTATTACAGCGCCGGCAGCCTGGCAACGTTCACCATTCCTTTGATTACCGCCAAGATTTCCGAAACCAGTATCGCCAACATTATGTGGTTCGATACCGGTATCGCGGCCTGTGGCTTTCTGTTGGCGCTGTTCATTGGCTACCGTAGCCATAAAGAGGCCAACAATCCCTTCAAGATAGCCCAAGTGATCAACTGATCCCACAGTTTTAACCTCACCCCAAACATGTCGTTAAACGGGCGCTGCATGCAGCGCCCCTACGTATAGTGAGCCGGTTGAAGAATGTGCTGTTATTCCTCTACCCCACACCAGATACAATATTATTATGCCCCCGTGCAATATGAGACAGTATTCCGCTAGTGGCTGCCACCCAGACAAAGTAAATAGCTTGTTAATTACCGTAGGTATACGTCGCTCCTAAATGGCCAGCCCCTGATAACAGTCCTCCAGACCTAATTTAGCCGGCGAAATTTCGGCACAATTCAGTAACACCATCAAACGCCGCCTCCGCATCTTTGTCTGCAATAAAGTTGAAAACTAAAACGGCATATTACGTATTTATCACCTACTGCATTACCTATACTCAGCACACGTCAGGTTGCCGGTGTATTGGCGGTTATCCATGACCCAAGTTATTTACCGCAGCGTGACTTATCGGGATATTTTCACCCATTACTTTCCCGCAATGATTAATGATTGATGAAAAAGAAAGGCCACTAGAACAACAAGTCCCCTGGATCTAGATAACGTAAAAATTAGCGACAAGCGGAGAACAGTATGAGCCAGAGCAAGGCCTTCAAAGCGCCATTTTTGTTAGCGGTCATCAGTATCTATTTGAGTTATTTTCTCCACGGTGCCAGCGTCATTACGCTGGCACAAAACATGACCCCGCTGGCCGAGAAGTTCGGCACCGACAACGCGGGCATTGCCTACCTGATATCCGGTATTGGGTTGGGTCGACTAGTCAGCATTCTGTTCTTTGGCGTGATATCGGATAAGTTTGGCCGCCGCGCCGCCATTTTGATCGGCGTCGCCCTGTATATTCTGTTCTTCTTTGGCATCCCGGCCAGCCCTAATCTGATTGTCGCCTTTGGCCTGGCGGTTTGCGTTGGCGTTGCCAATGCGGCGCTTGATACCGGCGGCTATCCTGCCCTGATGGAGAGCTATCCCAAGACTTCCGGCTCGGCGGTGATCCTGGTGAAAGCCATGGTCTCTTTCGGCCAGATGTTCTATCCGATGCTGGTCAGCTACCTGCTGGTCAGCCACATCTGGTACGGCTACGCGATGGTTATCCCGGGGATCCTGTTCGTCCTCATCACGTTACTGCTGCTTAAAAGCAAGTTCCCCAGCCAGCTGGTTGATGCCTCCGTGGCTAAAGAATTGCCGCAGATGAACAGTAAGCCGCTGGCCTGGTTGGAGGGTGTCTCGTCCGTTATCTTCGGCGTGGCTGCATTCTCTACCTTTTACGTGATCGTGGTCTGGATGCCGAAATACGCAATGGCATTTGCCGGTATGGCGGAGGCCGATGCGCTGAAAACCATCTCCTGGTATAGCCTTGGCTCGCTGCTGTGCGTGTTTATCTTCGCCCTGCTGTTAAAAAGCACCGTGCGCCCGGTATGGGCAAATGTGTTTAACGCCGGCGTCTCGGTGATCGCGGCAACCATTATCTATCTGTATCCCTCACCGCTGGTTTGTAACCTTGGCGCCTTTGCGATTGGTTTCTCTGCCGCCGGTGGGATATTGCAGCTTGGCGTCTCCGTCATGTCGGAGTTTTTCCCGAAAAGCAAAGCCAAGGTCACCAGCGTTTATATGATGATGGGTGGGTTAGCCAACTTCTTGATCCCGTTGATTACCGGCTACCTCTCCAATATTGGCTTGCAATACATCATCCTGCTGGATATTGCCTTTGCCCTGCTGGCATTTGTTACCGCCATCATCGTCTTCATTCGCTATTACAGAGTATTCAAAGTCCCGCAAAGTGACCTGCGATTGGGCGAGCGCTTTTTCCAATAACCCAAAACAACGATTACGCAGGTTTGCGCCCCACACGAACATGGTTAGACAAGGAGTTTAGAATGGATGTAACCGCAAAATATGAGCTTATCGGGCTGATGGCCTATCCGATCAGACACAGCTTATCGCCAGAGATGCAAAATAAAGCGTTGGAAAAAGTCGGGCTACCTTTTACCTACATGGCTTTCGAAGTCGATACCACCACCTTCGCCAGCGCGATTGAAGGGCTGAAGGCGTTAAAAATGCGCGGCACCGGCGTCTCGATGCCTAACAAGCAGTTTGCCTGTCAGTATGTCGATGAATTAACGCCAGCGGCCAAACTGGTTGGTGCTATCAACACCATCGTCAACGACGACGGCTACCTGCGCGGCTATAACACCGACGGCACCGGGCATATTCGGGCCATCAAGGAAACCGGTTTTGATATCAAGGGTAAAACCATGGTGCTGGTCGGCGCGGGTGGCGCATCTACCGCTATCGGCGCGCAGGCGGCCGTTGAAGGCATCAAAGAGATCAAGCTGTTTAATCGTAAGGACGAGTTCTTTGATCAGGCGCTCGCCTTTGCCAAACGGGTCAACGACAACACCGATTGTAAAGTGACCGTGACCGATCTGGCAGACCAGCAAGCGTTTGCCAGCGCCATCGCCAGCGCGGACATCCTGACTAACGGCACCAAGGTCGGGATGAAGCCGCTGGAAAACGAGAGTATCGTCAGCGACATCACCCTGCTGCGCCCGGAACTGCTGGTGACGGAGTGCGTATATAACCCGCACATGACCAAGTTGCTGCAAATGGCCCAACAGGCAGGTTGCAAAACGGTGGACGGTTACGGCATGTTGTTATGGCAAGGCGCCGAACAGTTCAAACTGTGGACTGGCAAGGATTTCCCACTGGAATACGTTAAGCAGGTGATGGGATTCGAGGCGTAGCATTCCCGTAGCGCGTGGTGATGGGCTTGAATCACCACCTTATTGATTGCGGCAAAAGAGCATGCAAAAGGTAAAAATGAAAACCATAACCGTAAAAAACATTGTGTTCGGCGAAGGCGCGCCAAAAATCATTGTCTCGCTGATGGGTAAAGATATCCCTAGTGTGGTGGCTGAAGCGCAGGATTATCGTCACGCCGATTTCGATATTCTGGAGTGGCGCGTCGATCATTTTGAGGATGTCGCCACGCTCAGCAACGTGATAGCCGCCGCACGTCAGATCAAAGAGATCATTGCCGACAAGCCGCTGCTGTTCACCTTCCGCAGCGCCCAGGAAGGCGGTGAGCAGGCGTTGCCCCCACAGGCCTATATCGCGCTCAATCTGGCTGCGGTGGACAGCGGCCTGGTCGATATGATCGATCTGGAGCTGTTTACCGGTGACGAACTGGTCAAAGAGGCCGTGGCCCATGCCCACGCCAAGAACGTTAAAGTCATCATGTCGAATCATGATTTCCATAAAACGCCGCCGCAGGAGGAAATCGTCAAGCGCCTGTGCAAAATGCAGGAATTGGGAGCCGATATTCCGAAAATCGCCCTGATGCCGCAAAACAAGAGTGACGTATTGACGTTGCTGGCCGCGACGCTGGAAATGCACGAAAAACATGCCAACGGGCCGATAATCACCATGTCGATGGCCAAAACCGGCATTGTGTCCCGGTTAGCGGGCGAAACCTTCGGCTCAGCGGCCACCTTTGGCGCGGTCAAGAAAGCCTCCGCGCCAGGGCAAATCTCCGTCACGGATTTACGCACCATATTAACGATACTGCATTAATTCAGTGGTGCACTGATATTACTGTCGGCGGGAATAATGGTATTCCCGCAAAATAAAACCAGTCACTAAAAAGAGCATTCAATTTTAATACAGCTTAATTGCGGTATCCGCACGCCTGCGTGCGGGTTGAGTTGCCCGCAAAATAAAATAAATGCATCGGTCATCAACAGGAGTAGTTATGGATCTGGTAAAACCGAAAAGAATCAATGGCAGAGTCCCGGTATTATCGGCACAAGAGGCGGTAAATTATATTCCTGACGAAGCCACCTTGTGCGTATTAGGGGCCGGTGGCGGTATTCTGGAGGCCACCACCTTAATTACCGCGCTGGCAGAGAAATATCAAACCACGCAAACCCCGCGTGACCTGTCATTAATCAGCCCGACAGGGTTAGGTGACCGGGCCGATCGCGGCATCAGCCCGCTGGCACAGGTTGGGCTGGTGAAATGGGCATTGTGCGGGCATTGGGGACAGTCCCCACGCATCTCCGATCTGGCCGAACAGAACAAAATTGCGGCCTACAACTATCCCCAAGGCGTGTTAACCCAGACCCTACGGGCCGCAGCGGCGCACCAGCCGGGGATTTTAACCGATATCGGTATTGGTACCTTCGTCGATCCGCGCCAGCAAGGCGGCAAACTCAATGAGGTGACCACAGAAGATCTTATCAAGTTGGTCGAGATCGATAACCAGGAATATCTCTACTACAAGGCCATTGCGCCCAACGTCGCCTTTATTCGCGCCACCACCTGCGACAGCGAAGGTTATGCCTCGTTCGAAGACGAGGTGATGTATCTGGACGCACTGGTGATTGCGCAGGCGGTGCACAACAACGGCGGCATCGTGATGATGCAGGTGCAAAAGATGGTCAAGAAGGGGACGCTGCACCCTAAATCGGTGCGTATCCCTGGCTATCTGGTTGATATCGTGGTGGTCGATCCACAGCAGACGCAGCTGTATGGTGGCGCCCCGGTAAACCGCTTTATTTCCGGCGATTTCGTGCTTGATGACAGCACCCAAATCGCCCTGCCCCTTAACCAGCGCAAACTGGTAGCGAGACGTGCACTATTTGAGATGCGTAAAGGGGCGGTAGGCAACGTTGGGGTGGGCATTGCCGACGGCATCGGCCTGGTCGCCCGCGAAGAGGGGTGTGCCGATGATTTCGTGCTGACGGTCGAAACTGGCCCCATCGGCGGCATTACCTCTCAGGGTGTGGCCTTCGGTGCGAACGTCAACACCCGAGCCATCCTGGATATGACCTCCCAATTCGATTTCTACCACGGAGGTGGGCTGGATGTCTGTTACCTGAGCTTTGCCGAGGTAGATCAACAGGGCAACGTTGGCGTGCATAAATTCAACGGCAAAATCATGGGGACCGGTGGCTTTATCGATATCAGCGCGACGTCAAAAAAGATTGTGTTCTGCGGCACCCTCACCGCCGGCAGTTTAAAAACCGACATCACCGACGGCAAGCTGAATATTGTGCAGGAAGGACGCGTCAAAAAATTTATCAAGCAATTACCGGAAATCACCTTTAGCGGCAAAATCGCGCTCGAGCGGGGATTAGACGTGCGTTACATCACCGAACGTGCCGTCTTTACGCTCAAAGCTGATGGCCTGCACCTGGTTGAAATTGCCCCCGGAGTGGATCTGGAAAAAGACATTCTGGCAAAAATGGATTTCGCCCCGGTTATTTCCCCGCAGTTAACACTGATGGACAAGAGATTGTTTATCGACGGCGTAATGGGTTTCACTTTACCTGAAGCGGTATATTAAAAGGAGTAAGGCTATGGACTTTTCTTTAACTGAGGAGCAGGAACTGCTGCTTGCCAGTATTCGGGAACTGATCGGCAATAACTTTTCGGAAGAGTATTTCCGCACCTGCGATCAGACCTCAACCTACCCTACCGAGTTTATGCGCGCGCTCGCCGATAGCGGTATTTCTCTGTTAGGTGTGCCAGAAGAGTTCGGCGGCATACCGGCGGACTATGTCACCCAGATGCTGGCGCTGATGGAAGTCTCCAAATGTGGCGCACCGGCGTTCCTGATCACCAATGGCCAGTGTATTCACAGCATGCGCCGTTTCGGTTCGGCCGAACAGTTGCGCAAGACGGCAGAAAGCACGCTGGCCACCGGCGATCCGGCCTATGCGCTGGCCCTGACCGAACCGGGCGCGGGCTCGGACAACAGCGCCGCGACCACCACTTACACCCGTAAAAACGGCAAGGTGTATCTGAACGGGCAAAAAACCTTTATCACCGGTGCGAAAGAATACCCGTACATGCTGGTATTGGCGCGCGATCCTGAGCCCAAAGATCCGAAGAAGGCCTTCACCCTGTGGTGGATGGAATCCAACAAGCCGGGCATTAAGGTCAATCCGCTGCACAAGATCGGCTGGCACATGCTGAGCACCTGCGAAGTTTACCTCGATAACGTTGAGGTGGATGAGAGCGATATGGTGGGTGAAGAAGGCATGGGGTTCCTCAATGTGATGTACAACTTTGAAATGGAACGCCTGATCAACGCCGCACGCAGCGCCGGTTTCGCCGAGTGCGCGTTTGAAGATGCCGCCCGTTATGCCAACCAGCGTATCGCCTTCGGCAAGCCGATCGGCCATAACCAGATGATCCAGGAAAAGTTGGCGCTGATGGCGATCAAGGTCGACAACATGCGTAATATGGTGATGAAAGTCGCTTGGCAAGCGGATCAAAAACAGTCACTGCGCACCAGTGCCGCGCTGTGTAAGCTCCACTGCGCCCGTACGGCGATGGAAGTGATTGATGACGCCATCCAGATCATGGGCGGGCTGGGCTATACGGATGAGGCTCGCGTTTCCCGCTTCTGGCGTGACGTGCGCTGCGAAAGGATTGGCGGTGGCACCGATGAAATCATGATTTATATTGCTGGCCGCCAGATCCTGAAAGACTACCAGAGCAAATAAGGTAATAAAACGCCAGGAGGCAGCCAATAAGCCAACCTCCTGGCGAGTTATCAATAAACCACCAGCGAATTCAACCCGGCAAACACGCCGGTTCTGCCAAGTTATTATTGAACTGTTTACGATAATCACTTGGGGAACAACCGACATGGCGCATAAATAATTTGGCAAAATGGTCGACGTTTTCGTACCCTACCCGCCAGGCGATCTCATTGAGGCTATTATCGGTATTGGTCAGCGTAAACTTGGCCTCGGTGATCCGGCGCTGAATAACGTAATTAATCGGTGATATATGATATTCGCGGGCAAACTCATGGCAAATATAGCTGACGCTGGCGCGAAACTTTTTAGCTAACTGTTCGAGAGTGATCTTTTCACGATAGTTATTATTCAAATAAACCAGTACATCCTTCACCAGCACATCTTTCTTTATGTATCCCAACTCTGAACGGTAAGCGTTTTTAAAGTTCTCATAAAACAGTGCGGTGAGGGCATAACCATAAGCATCGTAAATCGATGAGCTTAACTCGTTTTTCTGCTGGGGTAGCCTCACGCCGAGTTCATGAAGGATCGTTTTTATCACCTCTCCCCCTTGCCCAACGGAAACTACCGGGCAGGAGTGAGGCTGTAAAATCTGATTCTCTTCCCAGCCCTGAAACTTGAAGCCATGGACGGCACAGGTATAGGTGGTAGCCGGAGAGGTGCAGTCAGATGCTACCGCATGGAGTCGGCCAGGCTCAATAACCACGATATCACCAGCGTGTGCCACGTAGTAAGAGGAGTCGATGACCAGCCTGGCCACCCCCTGCTTAACGTAAATCAGTTCGCTCTCATCATTATGCACATGATGCCCAGACTCCCAGTTGGGATCGTCACTGATGACGAACCGCGAGAGTTTTGGCGTCATCCCCTGCGCAAAAAGGGCTTCTTTTTTATTATCGAAACAGCGCTGAAACATGGCAACCTCCACACAATACAGTTGGCTTTGGCAAAATGATCAGTGGCTAAAATAGAGCGACAGAAAACAATATACAATATGAGCCCAGACGACTAAAACAAGATAGTTTGCCCCGCATGCAAGATGGCACGAAAATAAAATCACGACGTTCGTGCCGCCGGCTTACCTTACTCACTGGCAAACCATTTTCCCGCACGGCAATCCATCCGTTGTTAGCCATTTTTTTGCAAGATTGTTAGCAACAAAAACAGATTATCCAGTCGTAAATCCCCCTGCGCACTCGCAATATATTGTCATGCTTTTTGTCCTTTCCGCTGATAGAACGCTCTCTGCCGCCAGCGAGCGCCCCACAGGAGATATCATGAAAATAATAACCTGCTTTAAGCTGGTCCCCGAAGAGCAAGATATTGTGGTTACCGCACAACGTACGCTCGATTTCGATCACGCCGAAGCCAAAATCAGCCAGTTCGATTTGAATGCGATCGAGGCTGCCACCCAACTGGCCACCGAGAACGATCAGATTACCGCGCTCTGCGTGGGCGGCTCGCTGCTGCAAAACTCCAAGGTGCGTAAGGACGTGCTGTCGCGCGGCCCTCATGAGCTTTATCTGGTGCAGGATGCGCAACTGGAAAACGCGCTGCCGATGGATACCGCACACGCACTGGCCGCCGCCGCAGATAAAATCGGCTTTGACCTGATGCTGTTTGGTGAAGGTTCCGGGGATTTGTATGCACAACAGGTGGGCCTGTTGGTTGGGGAGATCTTACAGCTCCCTACCGTTAATGCCGTCAGCCAAATCCAGTTTGCCGGTGACCGTGTGCTGGTTGAGCGCACGCTCGAAGAAGAAGTAGAAGTGCTTGAACTGCCGCTTCCAGCGGTGATCTGCGTAACCTCAGATATTAACGTTCCCCGCATTCCGACAATGAAGGCGATCCTCGGCGCCGGGAAAAAACCGGTCAATCAGTGGCAAGCCAATGATATCGCCTGGAGCCAGACGCCGCCTTTGGCCGAGCTGGTCGAGATCACCGTACCGCCACAGAAACAGCGTCAACGCATCATTCTGGAAAACGACTCGCCGGAAGCCATTGCCGAGCTGGCGGACCATCTGAAAAAAGCGCTGAACTAACCCACGACTGGAGAAAATCATCATGAGTAAACTGACAAACGTATGGGTGTTCAGCGACAACGTTGAGCGCTACGGCGAACTGATGGCAGGTGCACGCCAGTGGGGCGAGCATGTTTATGCCCTCGTGCAGGACAGCGAACAGGTTGCCCGGCTCAAGTCTCTGGGTGCAGACGGCATCTACGTGCTGGAGAAAACCTCTGCGCTGCAGCGCATTGAAAATTATGCTGAGACTCTGGCGGATATCCTGAGAGAGGTGAACGGCGAACAAACTCCAGCCTTGGTGCTGATGGCTGCCACCAAACGTGGTAAAGCACTCACCGCCCGCCTGGGCGTACTGCTGAACGCAGCGGTGGTGAACGATGTGACCGCCGTGCACGTCGACGGGGCTGATTTCATCGCCGAACACCGTATGTATGGCGGATTGGCCTTCGGTAAAGAAAAGATCAACTCCACCACCGCCATCATCACCCTGGCTCCCGGTGTGGTGGAACCTGCCGCTGCCGACCCGGCGCATGACTGCCTGGTCACTCAGCTCAGCTATGTTGCCCCGCGTCAGGAAATCCTCTGCAAGGAGCGCCGTGCCAAAGCGCTGAGCAGCGTCGATCTCAGCAAGGCCAAACGCGTGGTTGGTGTCGGACGTGGGCTGGCTGCACAGGACGACCTGAAAATGGTCCATGAGTTGGCAGCCCTGTTAGGAGCAGAGGTTGGCTGCTCTCGCCCTATCGCCGAGGGCGAAAACTGGATGGAACGCGAGCGCTATATCGGGGTATCTGGCGTGCAGTTGAAATCCGATCTCTACCTGATGCTGGGCATTTCCGGGCAGATCCAGCATATGGTCGGCGGCAACGGTGCCAAGATCATTGTCGCGGTGAACAAGGACAAAAACGCCCCGATCTTCAACTATGCCGACTACGGCCTGGTGGGCGACATTTACAAAGTGGTCCCAGCCCTGATCGACCAATTAGGTCATTAACCCTTTGATTCACCGCACGCATCTCGCCGCACACCCGCGGCGGGATAGGGAGCATAAGCATGTCGGATGATAAATTTGATGCCATCGTGGTCGGTGCTGGCGTCGCTGGTGCCGTAGCCAGCTACGTGATGGCGCAGGCCGGGTTGGATGTACTGGTCATCGAACGCGGCAACAGCGCTGGCAGTAAGAACATGACCGGGGGGCGCCTGTATGCCCATAGTCTGGAACGCATTATGCCCGGGTTCGCTGAGGAAGCGCCGGTAGAACGTAAAGTCACCCGCGAAAAGATCTCATTCATGACGGAAGAAAGCGCCGTCACGCTCGATTTTCACAGCGAGAAACCGGACATTGCCGCCCAGGCATCATATACCGTGCTGCGCAACCGGTTCGATCCCTGGTTGATGGAAAAAGCCGAACAGGCCGGAGCACAGTTTATCTCGGGTGTCCGCGTCGACGCGCTGATACGGGAAGGTAATCAAGTCACCGGCGTGCAGGCGGGCGACGATATCCTGAAGGCTGACATAGTGATCCTGGCTGACGGTGTGAATTCCATGCTCGGCCGCTCGATTAACCTGGTGCCCCCCTCTTCACCGCATCACTATGCGGTAGGTGTCAAAGAGCTTATCGGTTTATCCCCCTCGGTGATCGAAGATCGCTTTAACCTCTCTGGCAATGACGGAGCCGCCTGGCTGTTTGCCGGTTCCCCGTCCAATGGCCTGATGGGGGGCGGATTTCTCTATACCAACCGGGACTCCATTTCTTTAGGGCTGGTATGCGGCCTGGGGGAGATTGGCCACGCGGGGAAAAGCGTACCCCAGATGCTGGAGGACTTTAAACAGCACCCCTCCATTCGCCCACTGATCCAGGGAGGAAAACTGCTGGAGTACGGCGCGCATCTGGTTCCGGAAGGCGGCAAGGCCATGGTGCCAACGCTGGCTGACGGCGGCGTGATGATCGTCGGCGACGCGGCAGGATTCTGCCTGAACCTGGGCTTTACCATACGTGGCATGGATCTCGCTATTGCATCGGCACAGGCCGCCGCCAATACGGCCATCGCGGCCAAGCAGCGGCAGAACTTTTCCGCCAGCAGCCTGGGGGAATATAAGCACGCCCTGGAGCAAAACTGTGTGATGCATGAGGTACACCACTTTCGCAAAATCCCTGCGCTCATGGAAAACCCGCGCCTGTTTACCCAGTATCCGCGCATGGTCGCGGACATCATGGGGGATATGTTCACCATCGATGGCAGCCCCACTCAGCCCGTGCGTAAGGCTCTGATGAAAAGGGTGAAACAGATTGGGCTGATGAATTTATTGAAAGACGGCATCAAGGGGGCAACAGCGCTATGAGCAGCGAAAATCCGGTCAACGTAGACGTCAAACTGGGCATCAACAAGTTCCATGTCAATGAAGGCCATCCGCACATCATTCTGGTGGATAACCCCAATATGGACGAGTTCCGTAAGCTGATGCTGGCCTGCCCTGCCGGGCTGTATAAGCAAGACAGCGCAGGCAATATCCATTTCGATTCCGCCGGTTGTCTGGAATGCGGGACCTGCCGCGTGCTGTGCGGCGACACCATTCTTAAGCAGTGGGAATATCCTCTGGGGACGTTTGGCGTTGAGTTTCGCTACGGGTGAGCGTCTGCCTGAAAGAGCGTGCCAGCCCCTCACACCAACCCTATCCCGTAGGGAGAGGGAGCTGATAGCCCTTGCACTTTTGGCAGTAAAGAGACCCTCTCAGCAAACCGCTCGTCACTGATCAAAGGTGGGTCACTACAATTTCAAACACGCTCGATCGGTCCCCTCTCCCTGTGGGAGAGGGCTAGGGTGAGGGGCAATGTTTACCGGACCAGAACAGTTCAACATCCCCCCAGAAATAATGAATAGAGATAAACAATGAGTGTCACGATAAAACTCAATCCCGAACGCCGGGCCAAATACCGGCAGCAAGGTTTTTGGGGCGATGCATCGCTTGCCGATTACTGGCATCAAACCCTGCAGGCCATGCCGGAAAAGATTGCCGTGATCGACAATCGGGGGACGTCCTACACTTATGCCGCCCTCGACCGCGCGGCAAGTAGCTTGGCAGCATGGTTGATCTCCTGCGGTATCGAACCGGGTGACCGCATCGCATTTCAGCTTCCCGGCTGGTGTGAGTTTACCGTGATCTACCTGGCTTGCCTGAAAACGGGGGCGGTTTCCGTTCCCCTGCTCCCCTCTTGGCGAGAGGCCGAGCTGGTCTGGGTGCTGAACAAATGCCAGGCTAAGGTGCTGTTCGCGCCAACCTCATTCAGAAATACCCGCCCAATTGACCTCATATTGCCGCTACGCGATCAAATACCGGGCCTACTTGAGGTGGTGGCCGTCGATAAGCTTTCTCCCGCAACTACCGCCCCCGCACTGAGCCAGTTGCTGCGAGACACTCCGCCACTGACCAAGCAGGTCAACGTGCATGGCGATGAACTGGCCGCCGTACTGTTCACCTCCGGCACCGAAGGCAAACCCAAAGGCGTGATGCTGACGCACAACAATATTCTGGCCAGCGAGCGTGCCTACTGCGCACGGCTCAATCTTACCTGGTTGGATACCTTCCTGATGCCCGCACCGCTGGGGCATGCGACCGGTTTTTTGCACGGCGTGACGGCCCCCTTTCTGATTGGCGCACGCAGCGTCCTGCTCGATATCTTTAATCCGCTCGATTGCCTTGCCCTGCTGCAACAAGAGCGCTGCACTTGCGTGCTCGGAGCAACGCCTTTTGTCTATGACCTGTTATGCACCCTGCAACAGCAGCCGCACGACATCTCATCGCTACGCTTCTTCCTGTGCGGCGGCACCACCATCCCGAAAAAAATTGCCCAGGACTGCCTGCAAATGGGCATTAAACTGCTCAGCGTCTATGGCTCAACGGAAAGTTCGCCCCACGCGGTGGTCAACCTGGACGATCCCCTTTCCCGCGTGCTCAACACCGACGGTTTTGCCGCACCTGGGGTAGAAATCAAAGTGGTAGATAAAGACCGCAATCCACTCCCCTACGGCGAAGAAGGTGAAGAAGCCTCACGTGGCCCCAACGTATTTATGGGGTATCTGGATGAACCCGAGCTGAGCGCCCGTGCGCTGGATGAGGATGGCTGGTACTACAGCGGTGACCTGTGCCGCATGGACGTTGACGGCTACATTAAAATTACTGGCCGCAAGAAGGATATTATCGTGCGTGGCGGGGAAAATATCAGCAGCCGCGAAGTGGAGGATATCCTGATGCAACATCCTCGTATCCATGATGCCGCTATTGTTGCCATGCCGGATGAACGATTAGGGGAAAGGTCCTGCGCCTACGTGGTGCTAAAGGCCGCTTACGGTTCACTCACCCTGGAGGAGGTCATCGCGTTCTTCGGGCGCAAACGGGTCGCCAAATACAAATACCCGGAACATCTGGTGATGGTGGACAGCCTGCCGCGTAACGCCTCGGGCAAGATACAAAAATTCCTGCTACGTCAGGATATTATCCAGCGTCTTGGCGAAGAGGTTAAACAGGCGGCTATGGGGAAAAGAGACGATGTTCGCATTACGGAACAAGCAAAATGAAAGGCTCTGGCAACAGGGCTCGAACCTGTGTCCAGTCGGATGGAGAGCCGACTGCTCTACCACTGAGCTATACCAGAGTTAGGGCTATTATCTACGAGCCGTCAGCCCGGTCAAGCGGGCTAACCGCCTTTACCGGAAAAATAGCCCGCCTTGCGCAGTATCAGGGCGATCTCCGGCTTATCGACCACCACCCCATGAACCAGCTCCGGCGTTGGCACAAACGCCACCGCCTGCCGATTGCGGCGTGGGCCGATCCACCCCTTGTTATAAGGATCGACGCCAAACTGCTCGCAGACCCGCTGCACATCGGCTTTGGTGCAACTGCTGGCACCAGAAAACACTTCCCAAGGCAACGGCAGATGCGCCCACACCTGAGTATCCGGCTCCAACCCACCGCCCGTCTGATAGTGCCAGGCGGCGACGTCCCCAGCCATCAGGCGCAGCACTTTGCCCAGGCACATCTGTTCGACCATCTCCTCCATCCCTAATACGACAGCCAGCGCAAGCCACCCTTGCCGGGCGCTGTTCCAGGCTCCGGCCAGAGCATTCCAGGTAGAGGAGTCGTCGCCACGCTTCACAATCATGGTCTGGCGATTGAAGGTATTGCGTTGCCAAATCAATTGTAGCAATCCGGCCAGTTCATTGAGCTGTGCCAGATAGAGAGTGAACAGGCTCAGCTTTTGCCGATCGTCGAGGTGCTTTACGATGTCACGATCCGGCATGATATGGGCAATGGCGTACCAGCCTGCCGATGTCGGCGCCTGTTGTACCCGCGCCAGCAGCATCTCGCCAATCTGGTCAAAAGCACGATCCTGTGCCTGGTTGGTAAACACGCTGCGGCGGTTCAGGCGGGCGGAAAGCCAGGCAATAAAGCAGGCAACGTCCGGCGTGGAGGCAAAATCCTCATAGCGGATCATCATCGCCAGCCCAGATTTAGCCATCCGGGTCGCCTGGTATTTTTGCGTTTCCAGTTGGTAGGTCGCCAGCTTGCTCTCAAAGCGCTGCAGAAAACGGAACAGCTTGTTATAGCGCCGTTTGGAGATATCCATGCCCGCCTGCTGCCGCTGCGCACGGCTGAAACGGTCGGCGATAAAATTATTACTGCCTGGGGCTTTCTGGATCTCCACCGATAGTTGCTCAATCAGTTGGCGAACCTGTTGAATATCGCTGCAATCAATGCTGTCCAACACCGGGGCACCAGCAAACAACTCCCCTGCCTTCGCCACCTGTTTCTCTGGAGCAATCGGTTGACGAAACTCCTGCATCATCGAGGTCATCTGTACCAGGCCGGACTTCAGTGACCCAGCTGCCGCCTGTCGTAGCAGAGCCGTTTCTACGGGTGTCAGGGAATCCCCCAATTGCGTGAGGATCAGTTCAGCCACGTCTTCCGGGCGAAGGCGGGCTTGCAGTGAGGAGAACAGCCGAGCGAGGTTATCCATCAGGGTTAATCCATTAAAAAGTTAAAATCTTAAGGGGGTCAGTTGATACAGGCCTCAGCCTGAGCATCATCCAAATGACATACTGTTGACTATTTTGATAGAGGTCAATTGATCAACCCGTTTAGTCGTGAAATGCCCCCTGCGACCAAGTTAAACTCACCGAACCTGGCCCAGAGCCTGCTGCTTTGTTATTCCTACCGCGTTCACCTTGGAGCACAGAATTGTTTAAAAACCTGATAAATCGGCTAGTGCTGATCGCTGCCGTCGCCTTGCCTGCCGCTGCCAATGCGGCTCCTAACGTGCAGGTGGGGTTTTCGCCTGAGGGCTCGGCGCGGGCGTTGGTGCTGAACATTATCGGCCACGCATATCGGTCCATCCAAATGATAGGTTATTCTTTCCAGGCACCCGATATCACCCAGGCGCTGGTAGCGGCGCACAATCGGGGAGTGGAGGTGCGCGTGGTAGTCGACAAACGCCGGAATCAGGGCAAAACCAGCCAGACCGCGATTAACTTCGCGGCCACTCACGGCATACAGATGCGCATCGATGGGCATTATCATATTCAGCACGACAAGACGATTATTGTCGATGGCAAGACGGTGGAAACCGGCTCGTTTAACTATGCTTCCTCAGCTGAGACGCAAAATAGCGAAAACGTGGTGGTACTGCGCCATATGCCCGACGTTACCAGGCAGTTCATCGCACACTGGCAAAGCCGCTGGGATTTGGGCCTCCCTTACAAGGTGAGGCTTGAAGCCACGAAACGGCCACATTGATGAATTCTACTCATAGTGCCTATCCTATTATCCGTGATTATCTCCCTGCCTTTACCCGCTAACATAAGTTCATCTGCAAGCGCGACCAGTGCTTTCTTCTCGCATCGCGATCCGGCCATGGTGGAACGGCTGACCGGCCGCAAACTCGACGTTTAACGACATAAAATTGGAGAAATTCCCGAATGCAAACACGTTATCTCGGTAAATCCGGGCTGGAAGTGTCAGCGCTGGGCCTGGGCTGTATGGGGTTGAGCTTCGGCTATGGCCCGGCAACGGATACCCGTCAGGCCGTTGAACTTATCCGCGCAGCCGTTGAGCGTGGCGTGACCTTTTTCGATACCGCCGAAGTGTATGGCCCGTATCTGAATGAAGAAGTGGTCGGCGAAGCCTTAAAACCCTTGCGCGATCGGGTCGTTATCGCCACTAAATTTGGCTTTACCTTTGGTGATGATAACAAACAGCAAATTTTAAACAGCCGCCCAGAACATATCCGCCAGGCAGTGGAAGGCTCACTGCGCAGGCTTAAAACCGACGTGATCGATCTGCTGTATCAACACCGCGTCGATCCCGATGTCCCCATTGAAGACGTTGCGGGCACCGTGAAGGATCTGATTGCTGAAGGTAAGGTCAAACACTTCGGCCTGTCAGAGGCTGGCGTGCAAACCATTCGGCGCGCTCATGCGATACAGCCGGTTACCGCCCTACAGAGTGAATACTCAATGTGGTGGCGTCAACCTGAGCAGGAAATCCTGCCGGTGCTGGAAGAGTTAGGGATTGGATTCGTGCCATTCAGCCCATTGGGCAAAGGCTTTTTGACCGGAGCTATCAAAGCCGGCACGACATTCGGTGAAGATGATTTCCGCAGCAAGGTGCCGCGTTTTGCCGCAGAGGCGCTGGAAGCGAATGAGCAGTTAGTCAGCCTGCTGACAATACTTGCCACAGAGAAAGGCGTGACGTCAGCGCAAATTGCTCTGGCCTGGCTACTGGCACAAAAACCGTGGATTGTGCCCATCCCAGGGACAACCAAACTGCATCGGCTGGAAGAGAATCTGGGGGCTGCAGATCTCATTCTTTCCCAGAATGATTTGCTCAAGATGACTCAAGCGCTGGAGAAGGTGAAAATCGTGGGTGAACGTTATCCGGCCGCCTTACAGGCACGCGTGGGTCGTTAAGGTTTCTCTGGCTTGCGGTTTCCCGCAAGCCATTTAATCACCCCAGCGCAACGCATCAATCAATAGAGCAAACGCGGGAGGATGCTGCTTTCTACTGGGGTAATAGAGATAGTAACCCGGGAAAGAGGGGCACCACTCTTGCAGCACCTGAACAAGTTCGCCGGATTTGACCAAGTCCTGGACCATATCCTCTGGCACGCAGGCAAGGCCAAACCCTGACAGCACCGCGTCGATTCTCTCCGACAACAAGTTCAACGTCAGTTGGCCCTCAACCCTGACGCGCAGCGGTTTACCTGCTTTCTCAAACTCCCAGTGATATAAGCCGCCTGCGGTAGGTAAACGCATATTAATGCACTGATGATCCTGCAGTTCATGTGGTGTCTGCGGAATGCTGTTGGTGGCGAAATACGCTGGCGCGCCAACCACCACCATACGCATATCCGGACCGATCTTCACGGCAACCATGTCCTTATCGACGCTTTCGCCAAGGCGAACTCCGGCATCGAAACGTCCATCCACAATATCGATAAACCCGTTATCTACCACCAGCTCAACGTTGATTTCCGGGTATTGCCGTAGAAACGGCTTTAGCTTTGGCCATAGCAGGCTGCGCACCGCATGTTCGCCCGCCGAAAGCCGAATATTACCGGACGCGGAACCATTCAGTTGAACGAGAGCTTCCAACTGCTGTTCAAGGTCTGCAATACGGGGTTCGAGACAGGCAATGATCCGCTCACCCGCCTCCGTGGGGGCAACGCTGCGAGTGGTTCTAGTTAGCAGACGCAGGTTTAAACGCTCCTCCAGCGCCTTTATAGCGTGGCTGAGTGCAGACTGTGAAACACCCAGCTTACCCGCCGCTTTGGTAAAACTTCTCTCCCTCGCCACGACGAGAAAAACCTGTAGCTCATTGAAGTTTTCTTTCAGCATGCGTATTCCCTTGGTTGACGTAAACCTTGCCTGTTCGGACAGAACTTATGAAACTAGTTCATAGACACTACCATTTTAGCGCCGTTGCCAACAAAGGTTGCTGATAACTCGCCAACAAAAACGGCAAATCGTCGCGCAATTCAGACAAAATTCGCTGCTACTCCTGATCTTCAATGCGCTGCCTGGTCGGGAGGCTGGCCAGGCGCGGAGTATTGTGATGCTCAGCAATCCAGAATCGATGGTAACCCCCAGGATTCGGCGTATTTAGCCAAGTACAGCGTACGCTGCAAAGCGGCAGAGGCTGCTTCCTCTTCTGCAAGCGGGCCTTTATCAGGAAGGCTGATTCGATGATAAATCTAATACACTCGTTCTGATTAACATGTCTTCATTATGGGAACATCGGGTAAGCATGCGGAACCCGGCAACATAGTCGATATAGAAACGCATATTTTCAGCGTTGTTATTTTCAAGATCATAAATATTTAACATCAGCTGCATTTCATAATCGGGTGATTGATTGATGGTTCTCACTTTTCGATCATTGATAAAGAAATCAATCTTGCTTTCCGTCCATGCAATGGCGTAAGTGTTGAATAGAGTGACATCAATCTCAACAGGCTCCTCATAGAATTCGTCCCTAATGCGGGCATCGCCAAAGGGATGAACCCCATAACCAATCAGAGAGTAGCCGTTACGGATATTCTTCCCCTTAAGCTCGAAGAGGCAAATCTCCGCAGACCGCTCGGGGAGATCTTCGTAACCTATCATCCAGAGTGCAGCGACATTGTTTGCTGCAATAAGGCATTTGGCTCGCAGTTCGAAATAGCCATATTTTGGCAGATATTTTTTCTCAGCCACCTGTGCCTGACGCACCCGGCAGTCTGGCGAAAAGCGATGCTGGCCAAGTAGTGACCCCACCGGGCCAGAGTAAACACCGGTTTGCAGAGAAGATACTCTGACTTCCCCATTAAACTCTGGGCACCAGGGCTGTTGATCTTGCTCGATATTAAGTGAAAAGCCGTTTTCAGAAAATTCGAATCTGGGTGAGGATAACGCCCGGCAACTCCACTGCGGTAGATAGTAGGGAAGCCAATGTGACTCATCGAGATAACCGCGATCAAATCCGTCATAAAATTCCAGCTGGTATCTTTCCCCGTCAATGAATTTTTGGCTTGCAATTTTCATTATTACCCACCTGAAATATAACAGTGTTGCTTTAGAATTTATGTGTTGGTTAAAGATGCCGGTTAACCAATGGGCGATCAGAGACTATCAAACTTGAAACGAGTCGCTATCTGCGCTCAATCAATATTTGTGGGCTTGCTTGCAGAATTATTTAATCTGGAACCACCAGCCAAGGCGATAATGATACCGGCAGTCCCATTTTTGACGCTGGTCTGGCGCATCAAAGCGCTGAAAGACGATGGGCTTCGGGGGGAGGTCATTGTATCAACAAAGGCATAAACTGATTTCCTGTAGACAAAGGTGTATTTTTTGGCCCTGGGAGGACCGATGCTTGATTCCTTTTACTGGATTAATGAACCCGAACAATGGCAGTGCGATAACGGCAAGTTAAGCGTTGTCACAAATGACAAAACCGACTTCTGGCAAAAAACCTGGTACGGGTTTGAGCGTTTTTCAGGGCACATCTTCGCCACCGACGTCAGTGAAGACTTCACCTTTCAGGTTAAGGTCTGCGCGGACTTCACCACGCTGTATGACCAGGCCGGGCTCATGTTCATGACCGATGACCAACACTGGCTTAAAGCCGGCATTGAGTTTAACGACGGCACTCCCGCAATCGGCAGCGTGCTGACGCTGGAGAACTCAGACTGGGCAACCGGCACCTTTACGGGTGATCCGCGTGAGTTCTGGCTTCGCTTGACCCGCAAAGGCAACAGCCTGCGGTTACAATACTCAACGGAGGGTCATCACTGGCCGCTGCTACGCTTGTGTTATTTTCCGCAGGGCCCAGCGAAAATCGGTGTGATGTGCTGTACGCCTGAACGTCGCGGGTTATCGGTGGATTTCCTGAATATCACGCTAACTCCGCCGGTGGATAAAACATTACATGACCTGAGTTAATCGTTCGAGTCTGTGCGATTCAGTATGCTGGATCGCCTTCACTCTCGCCCGACAACATTAGCGTTGATGTATCAAGGATCACACTTTTAAGTGGCTGCTTATTCCCATACAAAAAACATGTGTTAACATCGTTGCGTAAAACCCTTTCAACTCATACCGAGGCTTTGATGCTGGAGAATGTAATCATCCGATAATCAGCTTCCCGACCTTTTCAGGCCGGACTGATTATCAATGCGCCGAAATCGAATGCGGACACCGCTGTGTGTTTGCACGTTTTGCACATGATGATTAACAGGTTTTTCAGCATGAATTTATCCCGTCAGGAACAACGTACCTTACACGTTCTCGCCAAAGGTGGACGTATTGCGCACGTCCGCGATACATCCGGCCGCGTCACTTCCGTTGAATGCTACAGCCGTGAAGGGCTGCTGCTCAGCGACTGCACGCTCGCCGTATTCAAAAAACTCAAAACCAAAAAGCTGATCAAGTCCGTCAATGGACAACCGTACCGCATCAATACCAGCGGGCTGAACAACGTTCGCGCCCAGTTGGACAACCGCTAAGGAGAGTGTGATGGACATCAACACAATTATTTCTGGCTCCCACCCCATAAAACTGTCGCCAGATGAAAGCAAAATCCCTTGGGACGATCCGGCGTTTAGCCAACGCATGCTGGAGAACCACTTGTCGCAGGAGCACGACTGGGCCAGCCGGAAACTACCGGTCATTGAACGACAGGTGGCATGGATCACCAGCCAGCTCCCGGCAGGCGCACGCATTCTCGATCTCGGCTGCGGCCCAGGCTTTTACACCCGCATGCTTACAGAGCAAGGCTTTCACTGTACCGGCGTGGATTTCTCTCCAGCATCTATCGCCTATGCCCGTCAGCAGGCGCAGGCGGCAGGATTGGATATTGAATATATCGAACAGGATGTACGGATGTACTCCCCGGAGAAGCGGTTCGATTTCATCATGATGACCTTTGGTGAACTGAATGTCTTCAGCGCGGTGGACGCCCATACCTTGCTTAGCCGTTGCGCACAGTGGTTAGTTCCAGGAGGCAAGCTGCTGGCAGAAGTGCATACCTTTGATGAAATAAAGCGTCAGGGCATGGCTGCACCGAGCTGGCAACGCTGTCCGCAAGGACTGTTTCTTGCCAGGCCTCACTTGTTATTGACGGAACACGCCTGGGATGAAACGGCGCAGACCAGCTCAACGTTTTTCTGGGCCATCGAAGAAAATGGTGACGTCACCCGCTTTGGTAACCAAATGACGGCCTGGCACGATGAAGAATATCTCCACCTGATCGGTGATTGCGGCCTCACCGTGCTCCCCGGCCCGGATAGTGCAGCATGGCCAGTCAGCGAAACGTTCGAAGGAAAACTGATTGCCCTGCTGGCAGAAAAAGCAATCACAGCAACCTCTGACACTACACAAATCAATGAAAGGAATTCTGCATTGGATATCCCACGTATTTTCACTATTTGCGAAAGTGCTCACCGCATCCATAACCCCTTCACGCCCGAGAAGTACGCCACTCTCGGCGCAGTATTACGTATGGCTCCAGGCACGAGAGTGCTCGACCTCGGCAGCGGTTCGGGGGAGATGCTCTGCACCTGGGCGCGCGACTACAACATCACCGGTACTGGCATCGACATGAGCCCATTATTTACTCAACAGGCCAAACTGCGCGCAGAGGAACTCGGTGTCACCGATCGCGTCGATTTTATCCATAACGACGCTGCCGGTTACGTAGCCGATGAAAAATGTGACGTGGCGGCCTGCGTCGGTGCCACCTGGATTGCTGGAGGCGTCGCCGGGACTCTCGAGCTGCTGAGTAAAAGCCTGAAACCTGGCGGGCTCCTGCTAATCGGTGAGCCTTACTGGCGTCTGTTGCCGCCGACGGAAGAAATCGCCAAAGAGTGTGGCGCCAATGCCCTCTCAGACTTTCTTTCCCTGGCAGATCTTGTCACCTCTTTCGACACGCTCGGTTACGACGTCGTAGAAATGGTGTTGGCAGATCAGGAAGGTTGGGACAGGTACGTCGCGGCCATGTGG
The DNA here is from genome assembly GCF_016428815.1 of Serratia sp. ASV30. Taxonomy (NCBI): domain Bacteria; kingdom Pseudomonadati; phylum Pseudomonadota; class Gammaproteobacteria; order Enterobacterales; family Yersiniaceae; genus Serratia; species Serratia sp. ASV30. The sequence goes on from NZ_JAELTL010000002.1 coordinate 143,550, forward strand.
CTGACGATGCGTCGGTGGTTAGAGGCAAACCCCGATGACGACATGGCGGAGGAAGTCCGGACGCAGTTGACGACAGCGCCAAAACGCCACGTGGCGTTCACGCGTGAATACCTTGGCTGGGGAGTGTTTGCTTTGATGGCTAGATGATCAAAAGCGGCGAGTGAGCCAATAGCCAGAAACAACAAGGGCGCAGTATCTATACACTGCGCCCTTTCGCATCGTTTAAACCTGAACCTAGCTGCGCACCAAATCGTCGCCGTAGCCAATCCACTTATAGGTGGTCAGCGCATCCAGCCCCATCGGGCCGCGGGCGTGCAGTTTCTGAGTGCTGACCGCGACTTCCGCGCCCAAGCCAAACTGGCCACCGTCGGTAAAGCGGGTGCTGGCGTTGACGTATACCGCAGAGGAATCTACCGCACGGACAAAATACTCGGCGTTGCTCAGCGAGCGCGTCAGAATGGCATCGGAATGGCTGGTGCCGTGGGTACGAATATGATCGATGGCCTGATCGATATCGTCCACCAGCGTCACGTTCAAATCCAACGATAGCCACTCGTCATCGTAATCTTCTGCGGCCACTGCAACCACCTTCGCTGGCCCTTCCTGCAACAACGGCATGGCGTTATCGCTGGCGTGCAACGTTACCCCAACGGCGGCCATACGCGCGCTCAGCGCAGGCAGGAAGCTGTTAGCGATAGTGCGGTTAACCAGCAGGGTTTCGACCGAGTTGCAGGCGCTTGGCCGCTGTATCTTGGCGTTTTCGATGACGGTCAGCGCCTTGTCGTAGTCTACGCTGTCGTCTACATAGATATGGCACACGCCGATACCGCCGGTGATCACAGGAATGGTCGATTGCTCACGGCACAGCTTATGCAGCCCGGCACCGCCGCGTGGGATCAGCATGTCGACATAGCGATCCATTCGCAGCAGTTCATTCACCAGTTCACGATCCGGGCTTTCGATCGCCTGCACTGCCGCCGCTGGCAGGCCGCACTGTTCCAGCGCCTGCTGGATCACTTTCACCGTCGCCTGATTGGTGTGGTGAGTTTCTTTACCGCCGCGCAAGATCACCGCATTACCGGTTTTCAAGCACAGGCTGGCAACGTCAATGGTAACGTTGGGGCGCGCTTCATAGATCACGCCAATCACCCCGAGCGGCACACGGCGGCGCTCCAGCTTCAGGCCGCTGTCCAGCAGATTGCCGTCCAACACGTGACCAACCGGATCGCTCAGGCGGCAGACCTGGCGCACATCGTTGGCGATCGCCGCCAGACGCGCTGGGGTTAACAACAGACGATCCAACAGGGCTTCACTCATCCCGGTGGCACGCGCCTGCGCCATATCCTGCTCATTCGCCTGTAGAATTTCTTCGCTGCGAGCCTCCAGCATGTCGGCCATTACCGCCAACACCTGGTTCTTTTTCGCCGTGCTCAGTACCGCCAACTGCCAGGAAGCCTGTTTAGCGGCTTTCCCCATCTGCTCGAGCATGTTCACTCCTTAACTTACGATCATATCGTCGCGGTGCACGGCCACCGGGCCATATTCATAGCCCAGGATCTCGCTGATTTGCTGCGAGTGGTGCCCGGCGATCATGCGCATGGCATCGCTGTTATAACGGCTGACGCCATGAGCCAGATCGCGCCCCGCCAGATTGCGGATGCGGATCACCTCACCGCGTGAGAAATCACCTTTAACATCGCGGATCCCCTTCGGCAGCAGTGAACTGCCACGGGCCATCATCGCTTCTACCGCCCCATCGTCAACGGTGATCTCGCCCGCAGGGGGCGCACCGAAGATCCAGCGTTTGCGGTTCTCCAATGGGGTTTCCAGCGCATGGAAGCGGGTACCCACCGGGTTGCCCTCAATCACATCAGCCACCACGCCCGGCTTGCTACCGGCAGCGATAATCACATCAATGCCCGCACGGCAGGCCACATCAGCCGCCTGGAGTTTGGTGCCCATGCCGCCAGTACCCAGACCGGAAACGCTGTCACCGGCAATGGCACGCAGCGCATCGTCAACACCGTGCACTTCACGGATCAGCTCGGCTTCTGGGTTATTGCGCGGGTCGGCGGTATACAGGCCCTGCTGATCGGTCAGCAGCAGCAGTTTATCCGCCCCGGCCAAAATGGCAGCCAGTGCAGACAGGTTATCGTTGTCGCCGACTTTGATTTCTGCGGTGGCAACCGCATCGTTCTCATTAATCACCGGGACAATGCGGTTATCCAGCAGCGCGGTCATGGTGTCACGCGCGTTGAGGAAGCGCTCGCGGTCTTCCAGATCGGCACGCGTCAGCAGCATCTGCCCGATATGAATGCCATAGATCGAGAACAGCTGTTCCCACAGCTGGATCAGCCGGCTCTGCCCCACTGCCGCCAGCAACTGCTTGGAAGCGATGGTGGCAGGCAGCTCGGGGTAGCCCAGGTGTTCCCGCCCGGCAGCGATCGCCCCGGAGGTAACAATAACGATGCGGTGACCCGCTGCATGTTGCTGGGCGCATTGACGCACCAGTTCGACAATATGGGCACGGTTCAGACGCAGCGAACCGCCGGTCAACACGCTGGTGCCCAATTTCACAACCAATGTCTGGCTGCCGTTCATAATAGTTCTGCCGTTGGAGTTAAAAGGAATGCAAAGGACGTTGTAACAGGAGAGACGCGTTATGCCAACAGGCACAACGCGATTTCGGCGTAAATTTGCGGGGGAATTGATTTAGGCGGAGAGTTTTATCGGCTGCTCGATGAAATCATCGGCGGGTTCCAGCTTCAGCTCCATGGTGGCCAGCAGTTCACCCAGCCGACGATGGAACACGCGCAGCGTGGTTTCCAGCTTCTCTTTCACTTCAGCATCTTTAATCTTTTCTTCGTTCCAACGCCCTTCCTTGTCAAACAGACCAAAGTGGTAGCTATAGGTGAAACGGGAATTATCGGCCTGCAGTTCGATCCACCAGCCCCAGAATTCACGTTTTTCCGGCGCGGGCTTGACGTTGACGCAGACCGCCAGGCAGTCAAAGAAAAAGCGGTCGTTCTCACATTGCCCTTCGCGCAGATAAGGGCCCAGGCTGGCAAAGCGTTTCATTAGTCGGCTTTTAGGGTGGCCACTCGGTAGCGTCATTTTTCAACCTCCACAATGTAGTCCACCCTTTTTAACAAACTGTTAAAAATTAGCAACTGGTTAGCGCATTTTATCTCTTAGCCAATCACAAATTTGCAGTAAGGATTGATGGAAACTCTGATAAACCGGCGTACGCGGGATGGCGATCAGTTTGCCGTTCAGTGAAGAAGACGCGATCAGCTGCGACTCTTCTTTTGGGCTGAGCGGATCGTCATCCCAGTAGGCGGCCAGCATCGGCGTTGGGCAGCGGCGGCCCAGCAATCCCTGGGTTTTCAGGGAATAGCGGTTCAGCTCGGTTTTCAGCACGCTGTCAGAGGCGTTGGCCATGCCCATGCGGCTGGCCAGCACGTCCATATACATATCCGGCACGTGGTCCTGGCACTTCAACTCACACAGCAGGCTGTGCACCACCGGCCCTACGCAGGCTACGCCGCGCAAACGCTGCGACTCCAGATAGGCCAGGCGCACCGCCACGTTGGCACCAAAGCGGAAGCCGAAGGCGCTGACACGCGTATGGTCAACCCAAGGCACGGAAGGCAGTTGAGCCAACACCTGCTGATGCAGGAAGCTGGAATCTTGCGTCAGCTTCCACTTATAGGATGAACCGATGGACGGCATATCGATGGTCAGCATCGCTATACCGTGTGGCGCCAGATAATCACGGAACAGGCGGTGATAATCGGTCTGCAAAGTATCCAGGCTACCGCACATCAGCACCGTTGGGTACGGTGCCTGGCCGTTATCGGGCATATGCAGGAAGCCGGTGATGGAGCTGCCCCCCTCAATGGCGAACTCCAGCTCTTTAAGCTGGTATGGCAACAGCAATGCAGCTTCTTCATAGGCACGATTTGAGAGCACCTCTGCCTGTTCAGCCAGCTCATCCCCTTTTAAATGCGGATAACCGGCAATGCTGTATAGATTGGCGGCATTCAGCCAATATTGCCCGCCGACCAGCGGATCTTTTTGCTCCAATGCCCGCTGTTGCCACAGCATCCCCTGGCGCACCCATTCGTAGATCCAGTTGCCGTTTCGGTAACCGACCACGGTATCCAGCAGGTGATCGTCGCTATGTTCTGCGTTGGAGGCCGCAATGCGCGCCAACACTTCGCTGATCTCCAGCGGATCGGTCCCGCGCCAGGTCCACAGCAGATGGTTGAGCATGCGATACCAGTTGCCATCGGTGTCCCCCTCCAAGGCGGAGTGCATATCGGCACCTACCGCATGATGGGCACGGGTGACTAACGTCGAGGTTTCGACATGTTTAAATGAAGGTTTGAACAGTACTTCGGAAAGGTTGGCCTGTGCCATGGTAACAACAGCCTCCTGAGACTTACATCAAGGCTTGAATAGCCGGGATATCTAGGTGCTAGTGTACCTAACTCTGGGGGGATAAGGCGGGGAATTTACCGAATTTGACGAAACCGCTGCATAAACAACAACGCCCGGTATTGCCGGGCGTTTGAAGCAGAGGCTGATTAACGGCCGCCGATCGGTGGCACGAAGGTCACCGCCATATCCCAAGGCTGCTCGATCCAGGTGTCCTGCGGGATATCCACCACGTAATCGTCAACCAGTGGGCGGCCAGCAGGCTTGGCGAAGATGGTCACGAAATGGGCTTTCGGGTACATGTCGCGGATCGCTTTGGCGGTGCCGCCGGTATCCACTAAATCGTCAACGACGATAAAGCCTTCACCATCGCCTTCGGCGCGCTTGAGCACCTTCATTTCGCGTTGGTTGTCATGGTCATAGCTGGAGATGCAGACGGTATCCACATAACGGATGCTCAACTCACGTGCCAGCAGTGAAGCAGGTACCAGGCCGCCACGGCTTACAGCAATGATGCCTTTCCATTGATCGGCAGGCAGCAGACGGTGAGCCAGTTTGCGCGCTTGCATTTGCAACATATCCCAGGTAACAACGTATTTTTCGCTCATAGAATGGTGTCCCAGCCAGCAATGATGTGGCTTACTCAGTAGTTCAGGGGGAAAAAAGGTTGCGCGAGATTATAGAGACTGCGCGCCACGAATACCAGTTGAACCGAGGAGTTGATGCATTTTTCCTGTGATTATCTTTGCGGCGAGCCGCGTGGCTTATCTGCGCAACCGCCCGTAAAACGGGGAGCCCAAGCCGATAAACAGCGTTATACGGGACGCGCACAGCCGCAAATAAAATGATATTCTCAGGCTCACGTGCCTGAAGCACAGATAGCCACTCACCCTAACCGCACAGCATTCACTCCCTGCTGAAAATGCTGTCACAGGAGACTTATAGTGTCTGAATTGTCTCAACTTTCGCCACAGCCGCTGTGGGATATTTTTGCCAAAATCTGCTCAATCCCGCACCCTTCTTACCATGAAGAAGCGCTAGCTCAGCACATCCTCGACTGGGCCAAAGAAAAGAACCTGCATGCCGAGCGCGACCAGGTTGGCAATATTCTGCTGCGCAAGCCTGCCACCAAAGGTATGGAAAACCGCAAGCCGGTAGCGCTGCAAGCGCACCTGGATATGGTGCCGCAAAAGAACAACGATACGGTTCACGATTTCGCCAAAGATCCGATCCAGCCTTATATCGACGGCGAATGGATCAAGGCACGCGGTACTACGCTGGGTGCCGATAACGGTATCGGTATGGCCTCTGCGCTGGCGGTGCTGGCCGATGACAGCGTAGAGCATGGCCCACTGGAAGTCCTGTTGACCATGACGGAAGAAGCCGGTATGGACGGTGCCTTTGGCCTGCAGCCAAACTGGTTACAAGCCGACATCCTGATCAACACCGACTCCGAAGAGGAAGGCGAAATCTATATGGGCTGCGCCGGGGGGATCGATTTCATCACCACCCTGCCACTGCAACGTGAAGCACTGCCAGCCGGTTACCAAACGCTGAAGCTGACCCTGAAAGGGTTGAAAGGCGGCCACTCCGGTGCCGATATCCATCACGGCCTGGGCAACGCCAACAAGCTGCTGGCCCGTTTCCTGTTTGCCCACACGCCAGAGCTGAACCTGCGCCTGCTGGAGCTGAACGGCGGTACGCTGCGTAATGCCATCCCACGTGAAGCCTCTGCCGTAGTAGCCGTTCCGGCCGCCAAAGCCGATGCGCTGAAAGCCCTGAGCCAGCAGTTCCTGGCAACGCTGCAAAACGAACTGTCTGCCAAAGAGAAGAACATTACCGTTCTGCTCGAACCAGCCACCACCGCTTTGCAGGCGCTAACCGCAGACAGCCAGAACCGCTTTGTGGCACTGCTCAACGGTACCCCTAACGGCGTGATCCGCATGAGTGACGAAGTGAAAGGCGTGGTAGAAACTTCGCTGAACGTCGGCGTGGTGACCACCAGCGAGCATGAAGCCGAGATCATTTGCCTGATCCGCTCCCTGCTCGACAGCGGTAAAGACTATGTGGTGGATATGCTGACCGCATTAGGCCAACTGGCCAACGCCAAAGTAGCACCGAAAGGCGGCTACCCAGGCTGGCAGCCAGATGCCAAATCTCCTGTGATGCAGTTGGTGCGTGAAACCTACCAAAAGCTGTTCAACAAGACGCCAAACATCATGGTGATCCACGCCGGGTTGGAGTGTGGCTTGTTCAAGAAACCTTACCCACAGATGGATATGGTGTCGATTGGGCCGACCATCACCGGGCCTCACTCGCCGGATGAGCAGGTGCATATCGCCAGCGTTGGCCAATACTGGACGCTGCTGACCGCTCTGCTGAAAGCGATCCCTGAGCGCGGATAAGTTATTGGGCCCGGTTAAAAGCTGGGCCCATTTTTCCTTATGACAGTTGTTCTTCTCGCTTCAGATTGCCGTTGATTTCATTCATCTGCGACTGTATCAACGCCGCACTAACAGGTGGTAACAGGAAAGCAAACAGGATAATCAGCCAGGTTTTATACCTTGCGGTTTGCCCATGGCTTTCAATGATGGCGCGTAGATTGTCGTTAAGTGTGGAAAATATCACCGGCGTGACAAAGGCGGTAATAAAAGCTGACCATCCAGCCCCTCTGGGCGTTAGCAGAGCCGCGGACTGGGTGTAATTTCTGATCTCCCCATGGATTTTTACCAACCAGTAGATATTGTAAAACGGCACCAAGAACAGCAGGAAAGTCACGGCAGGATCGCGGTATTTGACCGGCTGTGGTATTGCTTGCCGCACAGGCGGTTCGCAATTAAATAAACAGGCCTTAATCGGCAGCAGGAACAGAGTCCCGATAATGACGGGGACCAATAGCAGGGTAAAGAAGTTCTCAGGGCTGGAAAATAACCGCTCCATATCAAAAAGCCATCCGGCTATCGCCATCATGGATGAGCCAAACACCATTTTTAACGTCACCATCAGGCCAAATGACAGCACAAATGCCTCTACGCTACCAACTGCCCCCGCGATAAAGGCCGGAACGATCAGCATGATAGCGCCTAGCCCCATGCCTATCAGGACCTCTCCTGTTATCATCAAAAAGTGATTGCTGGTATGAAAGCAGAACAAAAACAGGCCAAACAAATACAACCCGCTAAAGAGATACAGTAAATAATAGCTTTTCATCCGGCTGGCCATCCAGGCCAACAAGGCTCCAAACAGCATGCCAACCTGTTGTAATCCAACTGCGACCCCAATCATCGAGATCGGTAAATCTGCAGTTTGCCGGATATAGAGTGCCGAATAGGCATTAAAGAGATATTGGCTAGTCACAATCGCGGTGAAATAAACTACCAGGCCCCAAAATCGATAGCTGCTTTGTAAATCGGCCCATGTCCATCTTTTGGCCGGTTTTTGCTGAATCACGTCCATTTTTAACTCTTCCCGTTGAATGTCTTAATCCCAAAGAACTGCCAACGATTGTACCTACGGCTGTGCACTAAACACACCCGATTTTAATATCACCACGTCAGTACCAACTGCCGTTCCAACTGAGGATCGAGCAGCGTTACATGCAGGCCAACCAGGCGCACACCACGCCCTTCCCTCCGCTCCTGCCATGCCTGACGGGCAACGTTGAGCAAATCCTCAATATTGAGCACTGGCCAAACGTGCTCCTGGGTAGTTTGCTGGAAATCCTGGAACTTCAGTTTTACCCCTTGGCGAGCGATATGCAGATCCGGTTTGACCTTGCGCAGCCGCATCTCTAACTCTGGGTAGAGCTTTTCAACGATCAACGCCTCACAATCTTCCCACTCATGAATATCGGCTACCAACGTTCGCTCGACCCCTACCGACTTGCGTAAACGATCGGGAGACACCTCACGCTCATCGATACCCTGACAGCGCTCCCACAGCACCCGACCAAATTTGCCGAAGCGCTTTAACAAATCGGCCAGATTATAGTTCTGCACATCGGCGCAGGTGATTAACCCAACCTCTTCCAACCGTTTGGCGGTGACCTTGCCCACGCCAGGGATTTTACTTAGCGGCAGTTGCTGCAAGAAAGTGGGCACCTGGGCCGGTGTGATGACGTATTGGCCGTTTGGCTTGTTCAACTCGGAGGCTATCTTGGCGAGGAATTTGATCGGGGCAATGCCCGCCGAGGCGGTCAGGTTCAATTCAGCGGCAATGTCCTGGCGGATCTGTTGGGCGATCAGGGTGGCAGAGCCGTTGCATTGGGTGCTGTTGGTCACGTCCAGATAGGCTTCATCCAGAGAGAGCGGTTCTATCAGCGGGGTATAGCGGGCAAAGATTTCACGGATATGCAGTGAGGCTTCTTTATAGGCCGCCATGCGGCCCGGTAACAGCGTCAAGTGCGGGCAGAGCTTGAGCGCCGTGGCGGTCGGCATGGCGCTATGCACGCCATAACGGCGCGCCGGGTAGTTGGCGGTGCTGATCACGCCACGCCGATCGGCGCTGGCACCGATAGCCAGCGGGATATCGCGCAGGCTGGGGTTGTCGCGCATTTCTACCGCTGCGAAGAAGCAGTCCATATCGACATGAATGATTTTACGCATCGCGCCTCCAATAACACTGTATAAGTATACAGCCAATTATTAAAAGCTCAATATGGAGAGTGTAGACTAGTGACGCCCCTCACCCTAACCCTCTCCCACAGGGAGAGGGGACCGAACGTGCCACAAATTAGCTCCGGCACCTGACCGCAACTCCGGACTAGCCACCTCTCCCCAAACAAGTGTTCATGAGGCACTCGGTATGTACATTGGGAGAGGGTTGGGGTGAGGGGCTGTGCAGAGCCCCTACATGGAAAACCTGTGTGGCTAGAGGATCCGGTGTTTTTCCAGCATTTCGCGGCGCAGCGCTTCCTTGGCGATGCGCTTTTTGCGCGCATCGCAAGGCTCCGGGCAGTCACAGACCTTCTCCATCCCCAGCGCGGTAATGCCACCACAGCTACCCTGCAAGGTTTTACGCTTGAACACATAGCCCAGCGACATCCCGCCCACCACCAGCAGAAACAGCACAAAGGATGCAGCAAACATCGTCAACATGGCGTCTACCCTTTCTTCAGATAGGGTTTGAACGCATCGGAATAACGTTCTTCAAACCCCTTGGCGGTTTTCACGATCATAAACACCGGGATCCCCAGCAGGTTGGCCAGCGCCATACCCCGCTCCGGCCCCATCACGTTTAACCCGGTAGAAAGGCCGTCCGCCGTCATACACAGCGGGCTGATCACCGTGATCGACACTAAATTGTGGTGGATCGGTTTACCGGTGAGCGGATCGATAGTATGAGAATAGCGCACTCCGTCCTGCTCGAAGTAGTTTCGGTAATCCCCGGAGGTGGCCATCGCCATCTCACCAGGCTCGATCACCAGTTGCGCCTGCTGCTCCCCCCCGGCGTTTGGCCGTTCGATGGCAATGCGCCAGGGTTTCTTCTCGCCGTTATGGCCACGGGTGCGGACCTCCCCACCAATATCAACCATGTAGTTTGCGACGTGCTGTGATTGCAGATACTGAGCAATCGCATCAACGCCGTAGCCTTTGGCAATGGAAGAGAGGTCGACATACAGCTCAGGAATACGTTTCACCAGCGCATTGCCTTCTACCGACAGCTTGTCGATCCCCGTCCAGTTGCGGCGCTGTTCCAGCTCGGCGACGCTCGGCACTTTATCAGGCCGCCCTTCTGGGCCAAAACCCCATAGGTTCACCAGCGGCCCGACGGTCACGTCCAGCGCACCGTCGGTCACACGGTTAATGCGCAGCGCTTCCAGCACCACTTCCGTGGTGGCAGCAGAAACCGGGAAAGGTTTGCCCACTTCCCGGCTGGCGTTAAAGCGGCTCAACTCGGAATCAGGTTGATAGGTCGACATCTGATCGTTGACCTGTACCAGCCGTTTGTCGATCTCCGCTTGCAGGGTTGCCAGCGAAGGCGTTCCGTCCCCAGGGAGATAACTGATCGAGTACGACGTCCCCATGGTTTTACCCTTGAGGTTTTCCTGTTTCGGCTCACAACCGGTCAGTAACACTGCGGTGGCCAGCGCCACCACCATCATCCAAGCCTTCATTCCATCGCCGCCTGCTGCTCGCATTTAACCGCCAAAGTCATCGAGCATGATGTTTTCATCTTCCACACCCAAATCTTTCAACATTTTGATCACCGCCGCGTTCATCATCGGCGGCCCACACATATAGAATTCACAATCTTCCGGCGCTGGATGGTTACGCAGATAATTTTCCAGCAGGACATTATGAATAAAGCCGGTGTAGCCCGTCCAGTTATCTTCGGGCTGCGGATCGGAGAGCGCTACATGCCAGGTGAAGTTTTCATTCTCTTCCTGCAGGTGGTTGAAGTCGTCCTCGTAGAACATCTCGCGCAAGGAACGCGCACCGTACCAGAAGGTGATTTTGCGCTTCGACTTCAGGCGCTTCAACTGATCGAAGATGTGGGAACGCATCGGTGCCATGCCGGCCCCTCCGCCGATAAAGATCATCTCGGCGTCGGTGTCTTTGGCAAAGAACTCACCAAACGGCCCGGAGATGGTCACCTTATCCCCCGCCTTCAGCGACCAGATATAGGAAGACATAATGCCCGGCGGCACGTCCGGGTTGCTCGGCGGCGGCGTAGCAATACGCACGTTGAGCATGATGATGCCTTTCTCATCGGGATAGTTGGCCATCGAATAGGCGCGCACCGTCGGTTCTTTGACGACCGAACGATAGCGGAACAGATTGAATTTATCCCAGTCGCCACGGTACTCCTGCGGCACATCGAAATCGGCATAGCTCACTTCATGCTCGGGCGCTTCGATCTGGATAAAGCCCCCGGCGCGGAAAGGCACATCTTCCCCGTCAGGAATGCGCAGCTTCAGCTCTTTGATAAAGGTGGCTTTGTTATCGTTGGAGATCACCTCGCAGTCCCATTTCTTCACGCCGAAGATCTCTTCCGGCAGCTCGATTTTCAGGTTCTGCTTCACGTTAACCTGGCACGCCAGGCGGCAGCCCTCTTTGGCTTCACGCTTGCTGATATGAGAAAGCTCGGTTGGCAGAATATCGCCGCCGCCCTCTTTGATCACCACCCGGCACTGGCCGCAGGAACCGCCGCCGCCACAGGCTGAGGAAACAAAGATCCCCTGACTGGACAGCATATTCAGCAGCTTGTCCCCTGCGGGGGCGGTAAAACTTTTGTCTTGATCGCCGTTAACCTCAACGGCAATGTCACCGGTGTTCACCAACTTGGATTTGGCAAACAGGATCAGTAACGCCAGCACCATCACGATGCAGGTAAACATCACCACGCCTAAAATAATTTCCATAAATGCTTCCTGCCTTTACAACTGGACGCCGGAGAACGACATAAAGCCCAATGCCATCAATCCGGTGGTAATAAAGGTAATGCCCAGGCCACGCAACCCGGCTGGCACATCGGCATACTTCAGTTTTTCACGGATCCCCGCCATGGCAACAATCGCCAGCATCCAGCCGGTGCCGGAGCCGAAGCCATACACCACGGATTCCATAAAGTTGTAATCACGCTGCACCATGAACGACACGCCGCCGAAAATGGCACAGTTCACCGTGATCAACGGCAGGAAGATCCCCAGGGCGTTGTAAAGCGCCGGGAAGAAGCGATCGAGGATCATCTCCAGGATCTGCACCAGCGCCGCAATCACGCCGATAAAGGTGATGAAGTTGAGGAAGCTCAGATCGACGCCTTCCACCAGCGCCCCGTCACGCAGGATCAGGTTATAGACCAGGTTGTTGACCGGTACCGAGATCCCCAGTACCAGCGTCACGGCAATCCCCAAGCCAAACGAGGTCGAGACCTTCTTCGACACCGCCAGGAAGGTACACATCCCCAGGAAGAACGCCAGCGCCATGTTCTCAACGAACACCGCACGCACAAACAGGCTGATATAGTGAGCCATCGGCGGTTACTCCTTTTCTATCTGCGCTGGCTTGAGGGCACGTAGTCCCCAAATCAGCAGGCCGATGATAAAGAACGCACTCGGCGCCAGCAGGAACAGGCCGTTGGGCTGATACCAGCCGCCGTTCTGCACCGTTTCCAGCACCGTAATGCCAAACAGTTTGCCCGAACCGACCAGCTCACGCAGGAAGCCCACCAGGATCAGGATCACGCCGTAGCCCAGGCCGTTGCCGATACCGTCCATGAAACTCTCAATCGGCGGTGACTTCATGGCATACGCCTCGGCGCGACCCATCACGATACAGTTGGTGATGATCAGCCCGACGAATACCGAAAGCTGTTTGGAGATTTCAAACGCATAGGCACGCAGCAACTGATCGACCACGATCACCAGCGAGGCGATGATCGTCATCTGCACGATAATGCGCACGCTGTTGGGGATATGGTGGCGGATCAGCGAAATAAAGAAGCTGGAAAACGCGGTGACCAGGGTGACCGCAATCGTCATCACCACCGCCGTTTCCAGCTTGGTGGTCACCGCCAGCGCCGAACAGACGCCAAGCACCTGCAGCGCGATCGGGTTATTGTCAAACAGCGGCCCCAACAGGACCCGTTTAACCTCTTTGGAATCAGCCATTTTTCAGCGCTCCTTCACGGACTTTCTGCAGGAATGGGCCAAAGCCATACTCGCCCAACCAGAAATTAAACGTATGCTGTACGCCGTTAGCGGTCAGCGTCGCGCCGGACAGGCCATCCACACCGTGGATATCACCTTGCCGCGCTCCGCCCTTCACAATGCGGATAGCCGGGTTGCCGTTGTCATCAAACAGCTGCTTGCCGATCCACTGCGCGCGCCAGCTGGCGTTCTGGATCTCGCCGCCCAGGCCCGGGGTTTCGCCGTGCTGGTAGAAACTCAACCCGCGTACCGTATTGCCATCGGCATCCAGCGCAACAAAGGCGTACATCATCGACCATAGACCAGTGCCGTAAACCGGCAGCACAATCTTGTCCACCGCGCCGCTTTCGTTGCGCACCAGGTAGATTTCGGCCTCATTGCTACGGCGGCGGATGCCGGCCAGATCCTGCTCGGCGGTCAACGCCCGGCTCTTGGCATCGCTGCGTAGCGCGGCGGCCAGATCGAAGGCGGCCGCATCGCCAGGCACAAACTCGCCGCTGTCCAGATCCAGCAAACGCGGTTCGATGCGCTTGCTAAAGGTGGCTTTCACCTGTTCGCCAGTCATCCCCGGTTGCAGTAAACCGGCTACGTCCAGGATGTTGCGCTGCTTATCCAGCAACCGCTGTTCTTGCTGCCTGGATTGCAGCCCAACGGCAGAACCCGCGACCACTACAGAACACACCAGACACAGCAGCAGCACTACCAGCAGCGTTTTGCCAATGCTGTCATTTTTAGATTCATTCGCCACGTGCTTTTCTCCGCTTGATGTTAGCCTGCACCACCAGGTAATCGAACAGCGGTGCGAACAGGTTGGCGAACAGGATCGCCAGCATCATGCCTTCCGGATAGGCCGGGTTGACCACCCGGATCAGCACGCACATCACGCCGATCAGGATGCCGTACCACCACTTCCCTTTGTTGGTAAACGAGGCGGAAACCGGGTCGGTAGCCATAAACACCATACCGAAGGCAAAGCCGCCCAGCACCAGATGCCAGTACCAAGGCATGGCAAACATCGGATTGGTGGTAGAGCCGATGGCATTGAACAGATATGCCGTGGCGATCATGCCGATCATCACACCGGCCACAATGCGCCAGGAAGCGACACGGCCAAACAGGATAATCGCCCCGCCTAGCAGGATCATCAGGGTTGAGACTTCCCCGATCGAACCAGGGATGTTACCGATAAATGCATCCATCCAACTGATGGATTGGCCGGTGGTGACGTTGGTCAGGCTGTGAACTCCGCCGACGCTCCATTGCGCCAACGGAGTCGCACCGGAAAAGCCGTCTGCCGCCGTCCACACCAGATCGCCAGAAATCTGCGCCGGATAAGCAAAGAACAGGAAGGCTCGCCCCGCCAACGCCGGGTTGAGGAAGTTACGCCCGGTACCGCCGAAGATCTCCTTGGCGACCACGACACCAAAGCTGATGCCCAGCGCGGCCTGCCATAACGGCAGGGTTGGCGGCACAATCAGGGCGAACAGAATGGAGGTAACGAAGAAGCCTTCGTTGATCTCATGTTTGCGTACCATCGCAAACACCACTTCCCAGAAGCCACCCACCAGGAATACCACGGCGTAGATCGGCACGAAGTAGGTCGCACCGAGCACCATCTTGCTGATCCAGCCAGCATCGGCGCCGAGTGTTGCCCCCAGCATCTGAGCCAGCCAGTAATGCCAGTCCCCCGCCAGCACCTGTTGCAGCTGATCGCCGCTGTACAGATGGTGCAATGCAGGAATGGTCTGCTGCCCAACGTTATACATGCCCCAGAACATGGCCGGGAACACCGCCAACCACACCAGGATCATCATGCGTTTCAGATCGATGGCATCACGTACGTGCGAAGCCCCGCGCGTTACTGTGCCTGGGGTATAGAACACCGTTGCCGTCGCTTCAAACAGCGGGTACCACTTTTCCAGCTTGCCGCCCGGCGTGAAGTGATGCTCAATCTTGTCAAAAAAATTCTTCAGGCCCATCGGTTATCCTTCCTGCTCAATCTTGGTCAGCACTTCGCGCAGCACCGGGCCATATTCATACTTGCCGGGGCAAACGAAGGTACACAACGCCAGATCTTCTTCATCCAGCTCCAGACAGCCCAGCGCCTGGGCACTGTCCGTATCGCCCGCCAGCAGATCGCGCAGCAGATGGGTCGGCAGAATATCCAGCGGCATCACCCGCTCGTAATTGCCGATCGGTACCATCGAACGCTCACCGCCGTTGGTGGTGGTGGAGAAAGCGAACAGCTTGTGCTTGAGGAAATGGCCCAGCGTGGTGCGGGTGATGGAGAACTTGTCCGATGCCGGAGCAATCCAGCCGAACAACTCTTTCTCCCGGCCTTCCAGCAATACCGACACCTGGTTGTGGAAACGGCCAAGCCAGGCACTCGGGCCGCTGGCATGGAAACCACTCAGCACCGAGCCGGAAATCACACGGTTCTCACCGGCCTTCAGGCGGCCCGCTGTCAGTTGATCCAGGCTAGCCCCCAAACGGGTGCGCAGCAGCACCGGCTGTTCCACCTGTGGCCCCGCCAGAGCGACCACGCGCCGGGTATCCAGCTTGCCGGTAGTAAATAGGGTGCCGATGGCGATCACATCCTGATAACCGATATGCCAAACGGTTTTCTTCAGGCTAACCGGCTCCAGGAAGTGAATATGCGTGCCCACCAGCCCCGCAGGGTGCGGGCCAGCAAACTCGCTGTAATCAATCTGCGCGCCAGCAGCCGTATCCAGCCGCGTACCCGCTGCGTGGCAGACGCGTACCTTGCCGTCTGTAAGGCGTGCCAATACCGTCAGCCCGGCATTAAATGCCGCCAATTGCTCGTTGATAATCACCAACGGATCCGCTGCCAGCGGCTGGGTATCGATAGCGCTGACGAAAATAGCGCGCGGTGAGGTACCTGGGCGGGGGGTTTTGCTAAATGGGCGAGTACGCAGTGCGGTCCACAGGCCGCTGGCGATCAGATCGCTTTCAACCTGCTGGCGCTCCAACATCGGCAAATCGGCCTGCTGATAATAGGCCAGTTCCACCTGCTCTTCGCCGCCGTTGTCGATGTCAATCACCACCGATTGCAACATGCGGCGTTCGCCGCGATTGATTGCGGCGACCTGCCCGCTGGCCGGTGCCGTGAAGAAAACCCCAGGGTTCTTCTTGTCTTCAAACAGCGCCTGGCCTTTTTTAACGCGATCGCCAACCTGTACCAACATGGAGGGGCGCATACCAACATATTCCTGGCCTAGCAGCGCCACTTGCGTGACCGCTGGGCCATCCTGGATCGCCTGCGAAGGCGCCCCAGCGATTGGCAGATCTAACCCTTTTTTTATTTTGATCATAGGATTTATACGATGTTTTTAATTTTCACACGCCTAACCAACCCAGAGGCAGGCACAAAGCATGCAGGATGATGAGGTGGCCCTAGCCCCCTCCGGATGAACACGATGACCTCATGCCCAACTTGAATATTCACACTGACCGCCGACATCCAGGCCAATGATTAAGCCAATACCGCATATTGTTAAAACATTGCTATCAACGATGGCGGAATTGTTGCTATTTCACACAATATCCCTGTACTGATTACCGATTAATAACGATGCAGCATGGGCAAGATATTAACATTTTCGACAGAATTTTTCCGTGCTATCTAGTGACCTGAGTCGAGGAAATGCAATTAAACACCTGTTATCTCTTGACACTACTCGTTAAAAACGTGGGTTCATTTCACTTTTACCGAGGATTGTAGTTTTTTTATACACTTCGCATATTGCTAAAAAACAACACGCTGGTAATCTGACGGGGTTAAATACGAAATCTCGTCAGTGGCATGCTGGCTACATTAGTTTTTATCCCCTATGAATTTCAAGCTGCAGCTAGGCGACTAGCTTGTTCATCCCCAGGAGCTTACTTAGGTAAGTGACTGGGGTGAGCAAGCGCAGGTAACAACGCTGCAGCTTGAAAGGCGACGGGGATATGCCAGCAAATAAATATAAGCAGGATAAATTAAGAATGAGCAAAATCGCGCTGTTGTTTGCGATGCTATTTTGTACGCCGCTGATCACGGCGTGCAGCGCCAGTGAGCCAGCCCCGGCTCCCCAGGCCCCGTTGGTTGCACAGCAGTTATTAGGTTCACCGGTCTATATCCAGATATTCAAAGAAGAGCGCAAGCTGGAGTTGTACGCCAAGATGGGCAACGAATTCCGCCTGGTGAATAGTTTCTCTATCTGTAACTTCTCCGGAGGGCTTGGCCCAAAGCGCCGTGAAGGGGATTTTAAAAGCCCCGAAGGCTTTTATAGCGTCGACACCCGCCATCTGAAACCAGACAGCAAATATTATCGCGCCATCAACATCGGTTTCCCTAATGATTACGATAAAGCGCAGGGATATTCCGGTGCCTATCTGATGATCCACGGGGAATGTAAATCGATTGGTTGCTACGCGATGACCAACGCCTATATGGACGATATCTATCGTTACGTTGAAGCGGCGTTTGCTCACGGACAAAGCCGGGTGGATATCAGCATTTATCCGTTCCGCATGACCGAACAGAACCTGCAACGCCACCGTTCTTCAACCTACATCAGCTTCTGGCGTCAGTTGAAACCGGGGTATGACTACTTCGTCAAAAACCGCCAGCCACCGATGGTTAGCGTGGCCAACGGCCAATACGTGATGGCACAGCCGGTCATGAATAGCGCCCAGCCGACTCAATATGCCTCAACGCTTGAGACGAACACCAACCCGTTCGCCCGTAGCCAGCCGCTCACCGTAGTGAAATAAGGCAAACTCGCCTGGTGCTATCTTGTGCCAGGTTTCATTGCCCGTCAGCGGTTGGGTTGCAATGACCGTGACCACGTCATCCGGCGTGGTCTGCCGCTGAAAATCAATCTCTACATCCTGATCGAGCAAGGTGGCTTTGCCAAACGGTGCTCGCCGGGTGATCCAATAAAGATTGGTGGAGCAATAGGCCATCACAAAGCGCCCATCTGACAACAGCATATTGAACACCCCTTTCTCTCTGAGCCGATCGGCCAATAACGCTATATAGCGAAACACGGCTGGCCAGTTGCTGGGAGTGCGAGGGTATTTCAGCGCCAACTGATGTAACAGCCAGCAGAAGGCATATTCACTGTCGGTCTGCCCTACCGGGCGGAAGTTGCCGGTCGCCAGTTGGCGATAACCTTTCAGTTGCCCATTATGAGCGTAAGTCCAGTTGCGGCCCCACAGTTCACGGGTAAAGGGATGGGTATTTTCCAGCGCCACTTCACCGCGATTAGCCTGGCGGATGTGGGAGACCACGGCACAGGACTTGATCGGGTATTCCTGCACCAGGCGGGCAATAGGTGAATTAAAGCTGGGTTGGGGATCCTTGAATGTGCGACAACCGTTGCCTTCATAGAAAGTAATGCCCCAGCCATCTTTATGTGGCCCGGTTCGGCCACCGCGCTGTACCAGCCCGGTAAAGCTAAAGCAGATGTCGGTTGGTACGTTGGCGCTCATCCCGAGCAGTTCACACATCGATTGCCACCCCTTGAGGACTACTGACATTGGTATAAGGGCGCAGCTTGATGCCACGCCCTATATTTAATGCTGATCTCGCCGTTAAGCCTTAACCATCTCTTTTTCGATCAACAGGATCAAGATGTGGATCGCTTTGATATGGATTTCCTGGATACGGTCGGCGTAGCCAAAGTGCGGTACGCGGATTTCCACGTCGGCGCTACCGGCCATTTTGCCACCGTCTTTGCCGGTCAGGGTGATCACTTTCATCCCCTTGGCGCGAGCCGCCTCAATGGCTTTGATAATGTTGCCAGAGTTGCCCGAGGTAGAGATCCCCAACAGCACGTCGCCTTCGCGGCCTACGGATTCCACATAACGGGAAAACACGTACTCATAGCCAAAATCGTTGCTGACGCAGGACAGATGGCTAACGTCAGAAATCGCGATGGCCGGATAGCCCGGGCGATTCTCACGGTAGCGGCCAGTCAGCTCTTCCGCGAAGTGCATCGCATCACAATGCGAGCCACCGTTACCGCAGGAGATCACTTTCCCGCCGGCTTTAAAGGAATCCGCCAGCAGCACTGCCGCGCGTTGGATGGTATCAATGTTGGCATCATCGCTGAGGAATTTCGCCAAAGTATCAGCCGCTTCATTCAGTTCACTGCGAATTAAATCGTGGTACATAGAGATCGCCTCTTGTTTTGCGGTGGCATCGTCAATCTTTCGTCTCGCAGTGTAACGGATTGCAGAAAAACCTAGAAGCGTTGCGACGCAAACAGCGCTAGTGTGAACCGCCCCGGCGATTTTTTGACAATTGATGCTGTCAGTTTGTGACTTAAGTTGTAATTAAAGTGTAAATGCATTGATAAAAAAATGGGTATGGACTAAAACCATTAGATATACACAACAGGTCAGACCTCTTACTACTTCGGAGCTTCTTATGATGGTTCTTAGTATCGTTGTTCTACTCGCACTCATTGGTGTGGTGTTTTATCACCGAGTGAACCTGGCTCTCAGCAGTCTGCTGCTGTTGGCCTTTACGGCGGCCATGGGCGCTATCGGCCTTTGGACCTACTGGATGCTGGTACCGCTGGCAATCGTGCTGCTGCCGCTGAACATCGTTTCGCTGCGCCGCTCGCTGCTTTCTGCCCCAGCACTGCGCGCCTTCCGCAAAGTGATGCCGCCAATGTCCACCACGGAAAAAGAAGCCATCGATGCCGGGACCACCTGGTGGGAAGGCGATCTGTTCCGTGGCCAACCGGATTGGAACAAGCTGCACAACTATCCGCAGCCTAAGCTGACGGAAGAAGAGCAAGCCTTTATCGACGGCCCGGTAGAAGAAGCCTGCCGCATGGCCAATGACTTCGAGATCACCCACGAACTGGCCGATCTGCCGCCGGAGCTGTGGGCCTATCTGAAAGAACACCGCTTCTTTGCGATGATCATCAAAAAAGAGTACGGCGGGCTGGAATTCTCCCCTTATGCTCAGGCCCGCGTCCTGCAAAAGCTGGCGGGTGTCTCAGGTATTCTGGCGATCACCGTCGGCGTGCCTAACTCCCTCGGCCCAGGCGAGCTGCTGCAACATTACGGCACTGAAGAGCAGAAAGATCACTACCTGCCAGGCCTGGCGCGCGGCGACGAAATTCCTTGCTTCGCACTGACCAGCCCAGAAGCGGGTTCCGACGCCGGGGCCATCCCGGACGTAGGCACCGTATGCATGGGCGAATGGCAAGGCAAACAGGTGCTGGGCATGCGCCTGACCTGGAACAAGCGCTACATTACCCTGGCTCCGATTGCCACCGTGCTGGGGCTGGCCTTCAAGCTGCATGACCCAAGCCGCCTGCTGAGCGATAACGAATCCCCCGGCATCACCTGTGCGTTGATCCCAACCAACACCCCAGGGGTAGAGATCGGCAACCGTCACTTCCCGCTCAACGTGCCGTTCCAGAATGGCCCAACCCGCGGCAACGACGTGTTCGTGCCGATCGATTACATCATTGGCGGGCCAAAAATGGCCGGTCAAGGCTGGCGGATGCTGGTTGAATGCTTGTCGGTTGGCCGTGGTATCACTCTGCCGTCCAACTCCACCGGCAGCCTGAAATCCGTGGCGTTGGCGACAGGCGCTTACGCCCATATTCGCCGCCAGTTCAAAATCTCTATCGGTAAGATGGAAGGGATTGAAGAGCCGCTGGCACGTATTGCCGGTAACACCTACGTGATGGATGCCGCCGCGTCGCTGATCACCTATGCGTTGATGCAGGGCGAAAAACCTGCGGTGCTGTCCGCCATCGTCAAATACCATTGTACCCACCGTGGCCAACAGGCCATCATTGATGCGATGGATATCACCGGCGGTAAAGGCATCATGCTGGGCGAAGCCAACTTCCTGGCCCGTGCCTACCAGGGCGCACCGATCGCCATCACGGTGGAGGGTGCCAATATCCTGACCCGTACCATGATGATCTTCGGCCAGGGGGCGATCCGCTGCCATCCTTATGTACTGACCGAAATGGCAGCCGCTCAGAACAACGATCTGCACAGCTTCGACCAGGCGCTGTTCGGCCACCTCGGCCACGTCGGCAGCAGCAAAATGCGCAGCCTGTGGCTCGGCCTGACCAATGGCCGCACCAGCAGCACGCCAACCAAAGACGCTACACGCCGCTACTATCAGCAGCTAAACCGTCTGAGCGCCAACCTGGCGTTGCTGTCTGACGTTTCCATGGGCGTGCTGGGCGGTAGCCTGAAGCGCCGCGAGCGTATCTCTGCCCGCCTGGGTGACGTGCTGAGCCAGATGTACCTGGCCTCGGCCACGCTGAAACGCTTTGAAGATGAAGGGCGTCAGAAAGAAGATCTGCCACTGGTTCACTGGGGCGTACAAGACAGCCTGAATCAGGCAGAGCAAGCGCTGGACGACCTGCTGCGCAACTTCCCGAACCGCTTTATCGCCGGGGTGATGCGCCTGGTGGTGTTCCCATTCGGCCGCGTGCATACCGCACCTTCGGATAAGCTGGACCACCAGTTGGCGAAGATTATCCAACAGCCTTCAGCCACCCGTAGCCGCCTTGGCCGTGGTCAATACCTGACGCCAAGCGAGCATAACCCGGTTGGCCTGCTGGAAGCCGCGTTGCTGGACGTGATTGCCGCAGAACCTATCCACCAGCGCCTGTGCAAGCAAGCCGGTAAGAACCTGCCGTTCACCCGTCTGGACCGTCTGGCACAGCGTGCACTGGATGAAGGCAAAATCAGCGCCGACGAAGCCAAGATCCTGGTGAAAGCGGAAGAGAGCCGTCTGCGTTCAATCAACGTTGATGACTTTGCGCCAGACGCGCTGGCGGCGCAGCAGCCGGTAAAGCCAGTAAAGCTGGAAAAACGCCAGCAGCAGACTGAAGCTGCATAACGTTCAGCGGCCGTAAATGCCAAAGGGGCGATACCGTTAAGGATCGCCCCTTTCTCATTGCAGATTCAGATTGGCTCAACCATGTTGGCGGATACGCGCCAGCAAGGCATCGATGTGTTCTATGTGCGGCGCGTTGACGATCAGCGCGCGCCCCAGATTAAGGGCGTTGCGCTGACACTCGGCGCGCATTTCCGCATCGGTGATGCTGTCCAGATCGGCCACGTGCGCCAGCCCGATAGTACGGCGTATCAGCTCCGTACCGCAGTAACCCACCGCATCTGTCCATACCTGTTGCAGGAACTGCTCGGCATAGCCCGGCAGCGCCAACGTTGCGTCACGGCTATGTTGATGGCACAACGCCAGAAAGCGATCGGCAAAGATCAGCCACAGCTCACGCACATCCTGCAACCGCTGCTCACGCCCGGCCGCCGCATCACGCGGGCCGAACAACCCTGGTAACCCACAATAGTTCAGCAGCAGATTACCCAGCGCAGTGCCAATATCGAAGCCGATCGGCCCGTAGAAGCCAAACTCGGCGTCGATCGCCTTCAACTTGCCTTCAGCTACAAATATCGATCCGCTGTGAATATCGCCGTGCAGCAAAGCCTCAGCCTTGCTCAGGAAGCGATGTTTCAGCCCGGCCACCGCCAACTTCAGCGCCGCGTCATCACGCAGTGCCAGCACCTGAGGCAACAGCGCCTCGTCAAACTGATTACGCTCATGATCCTGGTAAGGATCGCTGAAAAACAGATCTTCGGTGATCTGGCACAGTTCCGGATTGGTGAAACGGCTGACTTCTGCCTTTTTCAGCTGTGCGGTCTGGTAAAAATCAGAGGTGTGGAACAGAGTTTGCGCCAGGTATTCTGCCAGTTGCCCGGCGGCCAGCGGATAGTAGCGCCCCTTCACAAGCTCGCTGCGCCAGATGTGATGATCAGAGAGATCTTCCTGCACCATCACCGCCAGCTCAGGATCGTGATGCAGCACCTGCACCGTGTGGCGTGGGCACAGCGCCCCGTGGATCAGCAGCGTTTCCGCTTCGATACGCGCCCGATCCAGCGTCAACGGCCAGGATTCCCCCACGCAACGTACATACGGCAGCGCCTGTTTGACAACCACCCGGCTGACGCCGTCAGCATCACGGATTTTAAAGACCAGGTTCAGATTGCCATCACCGATCTCATCGGCACTTACCAACGCCAGTGGATCGGCCAGTTGCCCATATTGGCGCGCGTATTCAACGGCATCGGCAGCAGTAAACGTACGATATTGTGACATCCCCCAACCCCTCTGTTCTTTCCCATAGCGATGATTTTTTATTTTTAGCCGCAAAAGCGTTTGGACGTCTATACATCCGGATGTCATGTTGGCAGAATGGGTTCACAGATGCAATAAGAAACACACAAGGATTTAACCACTGATGCAAGCACTTAACACCACCAGCCTGAGCCTGCAAGACAGCCGTCTCCAAATCCTCGACCAGCAAGCTTTGCCGCAGGAAAAGTGCTGGTTGCCCTGCGACAGCGTGGACGAATTAGTTGGGCATATCCGCGCCCTGCGGGTGCGCGGCGCACCGTTGATCGGGCTATCTGCCAGCCTGCTGCTCGCCCTGTTGGCTGAGCGTGGCCTGTCGCAGGCTGAGCTGGAGCAGGCATTACAGACACTTCGCGCCTCACGCCCGACGGCGGTGAACCTGATGAACAATCTGGATCGTATGAAGCAGGCTTTGGCTCAGCCGGATTGGGTGAGCGCGATGACCGAGGAAGCGCTGCGCCTGGTCGAGGAGGATCGAACCCTGTGCGATCGCATCGCCGATAACGGGGCCGAGTGGGTGAAACCGGGAAGTCACCTGCTCACCCATTGCAACACCGGGGGACTGGCGACGGCGGGCGTGGGCACGGCGATTGGCGTTCTGCTTCGTGCACATCAGCAAGGCAAGATCGCCCAGGTTTGGGTCGATGAAACTCGTCCGTTGCTGCAAGGGGGCCGCCTTACCGCCTGGGAACTGGGAGAACTGGGCATTCCTTACCGCTTAATCTGCGATTCCATGGCCGCCAGCCTGATGGCTACGGGCCAGGTCGATGCAGTCTGGGTAGGCGCAGACCGCATTGCGGCCAACGGTGACGTGGCCAATAAAATCGGTACTTACAGCTTGGCGGTGCTGGCCCATTACCACCATATTCCGTTTTACGTGGCCGCCCCACATACCACGCACGATCCTCACTGCCCCAACGGCGCAGCCATTCCTATCGAACAGCGCGCGGCCGAAGAAATCACCGGCGTCAGCGGCAGCTTTGGTTCCTGCCAGTGGGCACCGCTCAATGCGCCAACCTACAACCCGGCATTTGATGTGACTCCTGCGGCGCTAATCAGCGGCTGGGTGTTGGATAGCGGCGTCATTACGCCAGAGCAGGTTGCCGACGGGATTTTCCAGCGCGCATTGGCATAACTTTTTGCCCCTCACCCCAACCCTCTCCCACAGGGAGAGGGAGCTGCCCGGAGCGCGTGGTTGGATCGTGCAACGTCGGGAAGTTGGGAGCAAGAACAACGAGGGTGGCGGTAGAATGCAGAAAAATCAGCAAGCTCGATCGGTTCCCTCTCCTCGAAGGAGAGGATTGGGCTGAGCTGCCCGGAGCGCGTGGTTGGATCGTGCAACGTCGGGAAGTTGGGAGCAAGAACAACGAGGATAGCGGTAGAATGCAGAAAAATCAGCGAGCTCGATCGGTTCCCTCTCCTCGTGGGAGAGGATTGGGCTGAGCTGCCCGGAGCGCGTGGTTGGATCGTGCAACTTCGGGAAGTTGGGAGCAAGAACGACGAGGATGGCGGTAGAATGCAGAAAAATCAGCAAGCTCGATCGGTTCCCTCTCCTTGTGGGAGAGATACCGTCTTGTCGGTTATCCGGCAAGCGGTATTTCCGCATTAAATGTCTTTCCTGATTTCACCACGCCATAAGCCAGTTGCAGTAGTTTGCGCATCGCTGCACAGACTCTCTCTTTGCCCGTCTTTCCGCGTAACTTCAGCCTTTCTATCAAGTCCTTAACCACTACATTGTATTGGCCTGCCACCACCGCGGGCATGTATAACGCGCTTCGCAGCTCACCGTGTCCCACTTTCGAT